>CAZKTK010000082.1:0-9945 GCA_964555535.1 uncultured Rhodospirillaceae bacterium | reverse complement strand
TGCTAATCTGCGCCTCGTTTCAATCACGAAGTATCCCTCACAACCCGGCTTCTAGCATATTTGCAGATTGCGCCGTGTGTGCGCCAGAGCTTCAGGCGAACGAGCGGTCTTTGATTCCGGCGAGGTCTCGAATGGATCATAGTCGGCCCTGCCTGCGGCTTACCCGTCACGTCCATATTTGGGAAAAGCGGTCATTCGCGTTGCTGACGATCATCGCACCAATCCCCATCCAACAACTCGACCCCTAATCCCCCACCGGCGCAAAATTGCTCTTCGGCGTGCCGCACTCAGGGCACGTCCAGTCGTCAGGCAGGTCTTCGAAAGGCGTACCTGGCGCGATGTCGTCGTCCGGGCAGCCGACGGCCGGGTCGTAGACCCATTCGCAGGACAGGCAAATCCACTTCTGCATGCGCCGCTCAGCGCCGTTTGCGCCAGGAGATCGGCAGGGCCTTCTGGGCGCGCGTGACGAACTCGTCGGACCACTCCACCGCGTCGGTCTCCAGCGTGAAGCCCGTGAAGCGGCGCAGCACGGCCGCGAAGGCGACCTGGGCCTCGATGCGTGCGAGCGGCGCGCCGAGGCAGAGGTGGATACCAAGGCCGAAGGCATAATGCGGGTTCTGGCTGCGCGTGATGTCGAAGCGCTCGGGCTCGTCGAAGCGATCGGGGTCGCGGTTGGCAGCAGCGGTGAGCGCATAGATGCGATCACCCTTGGCGATGGTCTCGCCGCCGATCTCCACCTCTTCCGCCGCGACGCGCGCCACCGTCTGCACCGAGTTCTCGTAGCGCAGGAATTCTTCGACGGCCAGCGGGATCAGCGCCGGCTTCTCCTCGATCAGCGCCAGCTGTTCCGGGTGGCGCAGCAAGGTAAGCATGCCGTTGGCGATCAAATTGGTGGTCGTCTCATGGCCGGCGAACAGCATCAGCACCATGGTCGAGACGATCTCGTCGTCGCTCAGGGGCTCCGTGCCGTCCTCGCCGCCCCGGATCATCAGATTGATCAGGTCGTCGCGCGGGTTTTCCCGGTGATCGTCCACGACCTCCTGATAGAACGCGGTGATCTCGGCGATCGCCTTGGCCGCGCGGTCGTACTTGTCCGGCGTCGAGCGGGCGATGAGCACGAACTTGCCGATCTCCACCGCCCATTCCTTGAGCTTGGGCACGTGCACACGGTCGACGCCCATAAGGTCGGCAATGACGAAAGCGGGGAACGGCCAGGCGAAGTCGTGCAGGAAGTCGATCTGGTCCCGGTCCTCGAGGCTGTCGAGCAGTTCCTCCGCCACCTGCTCCACCATGCGACGCTGCTTTTGCAGCTCGCGCGGCTTGAAGGCGCCCTGCAGCACGTGACGCAAGCGCGTATGGGAGGGCGGGTCGCGGAACACCATCCAATCGCCCAACACGCGGGCAATCTCGCCGACCTTGCTCTTGTTCTCGCCCGACAGGTGATCGACCAGCGGATTGAGCTTCTCGACCGAAAAGCGCGCGTCTGTGAGCACGGTCTTGGCGTCCTCGTGGCGGGTCACCACCCAGGCCTTGACCGAAGGGTTCCAATGCACCGGCGCGTTCTCGCGCATTTCTGCGAAAAGCGCGTAGGGATCCTGGATGGCCTCGTGCGACTTGAGATCGAAGTTCATAACGTCACCGCTGGCAGAAATCCGTGGCAAACCATAGGGCACGCGGCACCACAGAACAATCCTGCTTAGGGGAGCCGGAAGGCACGATCGATCAGATACGGATCGTCGAAATGGCGGCGGCCGACGAAGGCTGTCGCATGGGTGCCCCATTGGCGCATGGCACCGGCGCTGGCAATGCCCATCGGCCAAAGAAGCAACCGCTCTCCGCGCTCGGTTCCGGCGACAAGACCGCGCGGATCGTAAAGGCTGCGCCGGCCGCCACCAGGCAGGGGCAGGCTTCTCAGGCCATCCATCGCGGCAAGGGGGTAGCGGATATCACCTGTGTTGCCTTCTGCAACGGACAGCGCACGCAGATAGTGGTCGCCGCTGCGGAGGTGAAGGACGATCCTTTGGCCCGCCTCCAGCACCGGGGCGTCGATCGGCACCACATTGCCCGCGCTCAAATCGGCGACCGACGATGCCGGCCGATCGCGCGCCCGCAGCGGCGGCACGGGAAAGAAGAGGTGATAGCAGCCGCAGGCGTGGATGCTGTCATAGATCAGCGGCATGCCCTCCGGCGTCAGCGTAACCCGCCAGATGAGGCCGTCGATCTCGCCGGCCTGCGGATCGATAGGCCCGTCCGGCGGACGTTCCGAAAACCAGGCCAAATAGCTAATCTGGAGAAGCGGCCTGCCAGCAACAAGCGCCCACGACGGCTGAAAATAGATGCGCGGCGTGCGGGTATCTATTTCGGCGAGGCCGCGGCCAGCCAAAACCGGCGATCCGATACGATCGTGGTCTCCGCCCTGCTCTACCGCAAAGATCGGCGCGAAGGCGGCCGCAATTTCCTGTATGTCTTGCGGCGCGGGGCGCGGCACACCAAGCGCTTTTTCCGCACTTCGCGCCAACAGCTCGGCGACATCGTTTTGGGGCATCGTCGGCGACGAAGGCGAATAGACGGCAACGTTCAAGCCCACCGGTAGGTCGGAAAAACCAGGCACGTTCCGTGCCTTCCAAACTTCGAAGCCGAGGCGCACCGGAAATGCGGTCAAGGGATACAGCCCCAACACCTTGTTGATATTGCTGTAATTGTCCGGAACATGGATTGCCTCGGCAAGGATTGCACCGCGTTCGGACTTGCGAAGATCCCGCGCTATAAGGATCTCGCCGCAGGTCTCGACCACCGCCTCCGGCTTATATCCAAGCCGTTCGCGCAAAGCACGACGCGGGCCGGGCGGCAAGTTGGCAAGCTCGAAGGCACGCCCCTTCGACGCGGTTTCAGCCAGCCATACCAACCACTCCGCGAAAGCAGCAGTCGGCTCACCCTGTCGGTGCGTTGTGTGAAACCGCTGTGCCAGCGCGGCCAGAAAGCGGGTCGCCCGTAGGTGCGGAAACCCGTCTATGGGAACGGCCTGCGCATCCCCTGTCCCGGCATCACGGATGGCATCGTCAATGACGGCGAAATCGGCGATGCAATGGGCTTCCACGGTATCGCTCGTGTCACGCGGAACGCTGCAACCCGCCAGCAACAGCACCGTCGCCGGCAATAGGCTCCTCAGTGCCCAATTCCCCATACCTAGACTGTCGCATCAGCCGGCAATCCGGGACAAGCCGTATCAACGGGATTGTTACGGCAGCGCCTCGGCGTCGATGAGGACGGCAATGAGCAGCGCGGTTTCCTCGCCGTGGTTGACCCAGGCGTGATTGGTGCCCCGCTGCACGACCACGTCGAAGGGCTCTAGCTCCACCTCGTCATCATCGAGCAGCAATGTCACGCGGCCCGAGAGCAGGATGATCTAGTCCACCGTGCGGGTCTTGTGCATGGCGGGGTGGCGGCTGGTATCGACAAGCGCATCGGAGGCGTTCATGGCGGCGAAGCGCTCGCGCACCAACGCCGCACGTTCGTCCTTGTCCATGCCGGCGGAGCCGCTTTCCGGTGCGACCTGAAAAGTGCGGAATACGCTGCCGCCATCCGGCGGTGTCAAGCTCACCGGCCTGTCGGTCGCGTCGCCCGGGGCGGCATTGTCGGCCGGCGTTGCGTCGGTCACCCACAGTTCGGACAAGTTGCCAAGGCCGTGCGCGCCGCTGTCCTGGATATCGATGACGGAGCGGCCGGCAGCGTTGTGGCCTGTGACGATACGCTTGCTCATGGGGTGCTCGCGGTCTGTTCGGGCTTGAGGAAGGCGAGGTCGCAGCCCCTGTCCGCCTGCTCGACTTCCGTGAGATGCAGCTTCAGCCAGCCACGGTCCGCGCCGGGATGGGCCGGCGGCGGGGTCCAGGCCTCGCGCCGTGCCGCCAGGGTCGCGTCATCGACCAGCAATTCGAGCTGCCGCGCCTCCACATCGAGGTGGATACGGTCGCCGTTCTCCACCAATGCCAGTGGCCCGCCTATCGCCGCTTCCGGCGTGGCATGCAGCACGATGGCACCGAAGGCGGTGCCGCTCATGCGCGCATCCGAAATGCGCAGCATGTCCTTAACGCCGGCTTGCGCGAGCTTGCGCGGAATGGGGATGTAGCCGGATTCCGGCATGCCCGGCGCGCCCTTGGGCCCGGCATTGCGCAGCACCAGGACATCTTCCGCCGCCACATCGAGATCGGGGGAGTCGATACGGTTCGCCATGTCTTCGAGACTGTCGAACACCACCGCCCTGCCCTCGTGGCGCATCAGCTCCGGCGATGCCGCAGATTGTTTGATGATGGCGCCGTCGGGCGCCAGGTTGCCGCGGAGAACGGCGATGCCGCCTTCTGCCGACAGGGGCTCGGCAAACGGCTTGACCACGTTCTGCTCCCAGGGTGTCGGCGCCGCTTCCAGCTCTTCGCCCAGCGTACGTCCCGTCACGGTGAGGCAGTCGAGATCGAGCAGCGGTGCCAGTTCGCGCAGGATCGGCGCCAGACCGCCCGCCTTGAACAAGTCCTCCATGTAGTGAGCGCCGGAGGGCTTGAGGTCGACCAGTACCGGGGTCTCGCGGCTCATGGCATCGAAAGCTTCGAGGTCCACGGATATGCCGCAGCGCCCGGCGATGGCGCTGAGATGCACCAGCCCGTTGGTCGAGCCGCCGACCGCCAGCAGCAGGCGCAGCGCATTGGCGAACGCGGCGGGGGTCATGATCTTGTCGGGCGTCAGGCCCTCGGCTGCCATGGCGACCGCGCGCGTGCCCGTGGCCTCGGCGATGCGTTTGCGCTCCGCGTGCACCGCGGGCACCGCCGCGCTGCCGGGCAGCATCATGCCTAGCGTCTCCACGGTCAGCGCCATGGTGCTAGCAGTGCCCATGACCATGCAGGTGCCGCCGGTGGTGGAAAGCTCGCCGCTGACCTCCTCAATCTGTTCGTCGTTCAGCTCGCCGGCGCGATAGCGCGCCCATTGACGGCGGCAGTCGGTGCAGGCGCCCAAGTGCTCGCCGCGCCATGAGCCCGTCAGCATCGGCCCCGTGACGAGCTGGATCGCCGGGATGCCGGCGCTCGCTGCCGCCATCAGCTGGGCCGGCACGGTCTTGTCGCAGCCGCCGATCAGCACCACCGCGTCCATGGGTTGGGCGCGCACCATCTCTTCGGTGTCGATGGCCATCAGGTTGCGGAACAGCATGCTGGTCGGCGTGAGATAGGGCTCGCCGAGGGAGATGGTGGGGAAGGTCACCGGCAGCCCGCCGGCCAGCATCACGCCGCGGCTGACAGCCTCGACGAGTTGCGGCACGGTCTGATGGCAATTGTTGAAGCCCGAGCCCGTATCGGCGATGCCGATGATGGGGCGGTCGAGATCCGCATCCGAATAGCCCATCGCCTTGGCGAAGCTCTTGCGGAGAAAGAACGAGAAGCCCGTATCCCCGTAATGGGTGAGCCCGCCGCGCATGCCGCTTGCCGGTTTCTTGCCGTCGTCGTCCATTGCCGTTGCCCCGTCTTGATGCGTTTTCGCCGGCAGGGTATCAGACGGGCAGGAGAGAATTTATGAAATACATCAGCCTGACGCCCGAAATATACGAATACCTGTGCGCCAATTCGGTGCGCGAGACCGATATCCAGCGCCGGCTCGGCGAGGCCACCGCGGGACGGCACCTGGCGGAGATGATCTCGCCGCCGGAGGTGGCCCAGTTTCTCGGCCTGCTGGTCGGGCTGACGGCGTCGCGCAAGTGCCTCGAGGTCGGCGTGTTTACCGGCTATGCGACGCTCGCCATCGCCATGGCTCTGCCGGCAGGCGGCCGCGTGATCGCCTGCGATGTGGATGCGGATGCGGCGGCCGTGGGGCAGCCCTTCTGGCAGGAGGCCGGGGTGGCGGATCGCATCGACCTGCGCATAGGCGCCGCGGGCGAAACTCTCGATGGACTGATCGCCGATGGCGAGGCCGGCGGCTTCGATTTCGCTTTCATCGACGCCGACAAGACGGCCTATGCCGGCTATTACGAGCAGGCGCTGACTTTGCTCAGGCCCGGTGGACTGGTGGTGGTGGATAACGTGCTCTGGGGCGGCTCGGTTGCGAACCCCGAAGAGACAAAGGCTTCTACCGTCGCCTTGCGCAGCTTCGCCGCCAAGGTCCACGGCGACGCGCGCGTGACCATGAGCCTGCTGCCCTTCGGCGACGGCCTGATCCTGGCGGTCAAGCGCTCTTGATTTCGCGCGTTTCCAATTCGGCGAGGATCGCGCGCTTCTCGTCGTCCGTGTAGAGCATCCACTCCGCCACTTCCGTCAAGGTCCGTTTGCAACCCCGGCAGTAGCCGCTTTCGGGATCGACGATGCAGACCGCGACGCAGGGGGAAACGACGCCCATGGCTAGATGCAGCGCCCGCCGTCGATCTCCAGCATGGTGCCGGTGACCAGCGCGCTTTCGTCGTCGGCGAAGAACACGGCGGCGTTGGCGATATCCGCGGGCGTGCTGAGGCGACCGAGCGGCACCGTCGCCTTGAAGGCGTTACGGCCCTCGACCGGATCCGCGTCGCCGAGAAAGTCTTCGAGCATCGCCGTCTCGCCCGCCACCGGGCAGATACCGTTGACGCGAATGCCCTGGTCCGCGACCTCCAGCGCCAGCGCCTTGCACAGGGGCACGAGCGCGCCTTTGGTGGCGTTGTAGACGGCAAGATTGGGTCTAGGTCGGATGGCCGCGGTGGAGACGGTGACGATGATCGACCCGCCCTTGTTTTGCATGGCTTTGACCGAATGTTTGAGGCCGAGAAAGACGCTGCGCACATTGATGCGGAAGATGCGGTCGAAGAAGGCATCATCGGTATCGGCCAGCGGACGCGGGCTCATGCCGATGGCGGCGTTCAGGACCGATATGTCAATACCACCATGGGTTGATACAACGGAATCCAACATGGCCTGGCTGGCGGCACTGTCGGCAACGTCCGCCTCGACGAAGGTCGCGCCGCCGATCTCATCCGCCACCCGTTGCCCGTTCTCCACATCGATATCGGCAACAACGACCTTGGCGCCCTCGGCCGCGAAGCGCTTGGCGATCCCCTCGCCGAAACCCGAGCCCGCGCCCGTCACCAGGGCGACCTTGTCCTGCAACCGTCCGGCCATGCTCTCCTCCCCAAAATCCGGTCGCGGCACCATTGCCGAAGGCGGCGGAAATTGCAATTGTCGGCTCGGGGATGAGCATGGACTTTCGAAACGCGGACGACATCACGGCGCTGCCCTGGCAGCAGCTCGAACGCTATCTGGACAAGGCGGTCATAGCATCGATATCGGCGACCCGCCGCGCCAGTTCGCCGGCGGCATGGGCAATCTCAACTATCTCGTCACGCTTGACGGCAAGCCCTGCGTGCTGCGCCGCCCCCCGCTCGGCAAGCTTCCCCCCGGCGCCAACGACATGGCCCACGAGCACACCGTTTTGAGCCGTCTTTGGAAAGCCTTCGATCTGGCCCCGCAAAGCCTGCTCTATTGCGAGGACGAGAGCGTTCTCGGCGCCCATTTCCTGATCATGGAATACCGCGACGACACCGCCATCCAGGGCGGCACCTGGCCCGCGCAACTGAGCGAAACCGAACGCCACGATATCTGCGCCCTTTTGGTAAAGAGCCTTGCCGACCTCCACGCCGTCGATCCCGCGACCGTCGGGCTCGGCGATTTCGGCAAGCCCGACGGCTTTCTCGAACGCGCCATCCGCGGCTGGGACAAGCGCCTCGGCTTGGCGAGCGACGGCGAGCCGCCCGCGCCCTCGCGCGAGGTCGCCGCCTGGCTGGCTGCCAACCTGCCAGGCCCGGGCGACGCCACCCTGCTGCACAACGATTTCAAGCTCGACAACCTGCTGCTCGACCGCAACGCACCGACCCGTGCCGTGGCCATGATCGACTGGGACCAGGCGACGCGCGGCGACCCGCTGTTCGATCTCGCCACCTTGCTCAGCTACTGGGCCGAGCCCGGCGATCCCGACTGCATGACCATCATCGACCAGATGCCCACCGGCGCCCCCGGCTCCCTGTCCCGTGGCGAGGCCCGCAATCTCTATGCCGGTCTCAGCGGGCGCGACCTGTCCGACTTCCGCTTCCACCGCATACTGGCCATGTTCAAGCTGTCGGTGGTATTCGTGCAGCTGCACGCGCAGTATCGCCGCGGCACTATCGACAATCCCCGCTATGCCCCGTTCGCCGATGCCGGCTGGGGAATCATGCAAATGGCCCACGAGGTGGCGCGCGGCCGCGCCGAGTGACGAGGACGAATGCGAGAATGATCGATTTTTCCCTGAGCCCCGAGCTCGAAGCGCTGAAGACGCGCACCGAAGCCTTCATCCGCGACGTGGTGATCCCCTATGAGGGCGATCCGCGCGAAGCCGCGCACGGCCCGGAGGACAGTTTGCGCGGCGAGCTCACCGCCAAGGCACGCGAGGCCGGTCTTCTCAGCCCCCATGTGGGCAAGGACTATGGCGGCCTCGGGCTCAATATGCGGGAGATGGCGGTGGTCTTCGAGGCGGCGGGCTATTCCCTGCTCGGCCCCCAGGCGCTCAATTGCTCCGCCCCCGACGAAGGAAATATGCACCTGCTCGAGGAAGTGGCGACCGAAGAACAGAAGGAGCAGTGGCTGCACCCGCTCGCCGCCGGCGATATCCGCTCGTGCTTTTCCATGACCGAGCCGCAGGGCGGCGCCGGCGCAGACCCCACCATGCTGGCCACCACCGCCCGCCAGGACGGCAACCACTGGGTCATCGACGGCCACAAATGGTTCATCACCGGCTTCGACGGCGCCAAGCTCAACATCATCATGGCGCGCACGGCGGACGCCATCGAACGCGGCAAGGGCGCGACCATGTTCCTGGTCGACAACGACGATCCCGCCATCGAGCGCGTGCGCGTGCAGGACACCATGGAATCGAGCTTCGCCGGCGGCCATTGCGAGCTGCGCTTCCACGGCCTCAAGGTGACGCCCGACCAGGTGCTGGGAGAGATCGGCGAAGGCTACCGCTATGCCCAGGTGCGCCTCGCCCCTGCCCGCCTCACCCACTGCATGCGCTGGCTCGGCGCTGCCCAGCGCGCGCACGACATCGCCTGCCGGTACGCCGTGGAGCGCCAGGCCTTCGGCAAGCCGCTGGCGGAACATGAAGGCGTCGGCTTCAAGCTTGCCGACAACGAGATGGACATGCACATCAGCCGGCTTGCCACCTGGCAGGCGTGCTGGATCATAGACAAAGGCGGCGAGGCACGCTCGGAATCCTCCATGGCCAAGGTCATCAGCTCCGAGGCACTGTTCCGCGTCGTAGACCGCTGCATGCAAGTTCTTGGCGGCATGGGCGTAACCAACGACACGCTGGTCGAGCGCCTGTGGCGGGAGGTCCGGCCGTTCCGTATCTATGACGGACCGTCGGAAGTGCATCGCTGGGCCCTTGCCAAGCGAATTACCAGCCGCACCAGAAAGGCCATGTCATGATCGACCTCAAGGATGTCAACGCGGCGCGGGAGCGCGTCGCCGGCAAGGTCCGACGCACCCCGGTCATGGTCGCGGCGCCGATGCGCGAGAACGCGGTGGCGGATGCCGAACTTTGGCTGAAGCTCGAATGCCAGCAAATCTCGGGCTCGTTCAAGGCACGCGGCGCCACCAACATGGTCGCCTGCCTCGACAAGGCCGACCTGGCGAAAGGCCTCGTCACGGCATCCGGCGGCAATCACGGCAGCGGTGTCGCCTATGCCGGCTGGCGCGCGGGTGTACCGACACGCGTCTTTCTGCCCGAAGGCACGCCGCAGGCAAAACACGATGCACTTGCCGGCTGGGGCGCAGACGTGATCACCCACGGCAAGGTCTGGGACGACGCCAACGATGCCGCCCTTGCCGCGGCAGAGACCGACGGGCTTTGTTATGTTCATCCCTTCGCCGATGACCTGGTGGTGGCGGGACAAGGCACCGTGGGTCTGGA
>CAZKTK010000081.1:0-9963 GCA_964555535.1 uncultured Rhodospirillaceae bacterium | reverse complement strand
GCCTTTCGCGAACGCGAAGAAGCGCGGATCGCCTCCGAACAGCAATCGAACCTCAACGACCTGAAGCGCGAGATCCAATTCGATCCGGGCTCGCCCGTCGCCGGCAATCCGGAGGGCTCGATCACCGTCGTAGAGTTCTTCGACTACCGTTGCGGCTACTGCAAGTCCTCGCTCGAGATGGTCATGGACCTGATCCGCGAAGACGCAGACGTCCGCGTGGTGTTCAAGGAGCTGCCCATTCTCAGCCCGGAATCCACCCGTGCCGCGCAAGCTGCCTTGGCGGCGCAGCGTCAAGGGCGCTATCTCGACCTGCATTACGCCATGATGTCCTCGCGCGGCCAGTTCGACGACGAGCAGATCTTCGACATCGCCACCGAGGTGGGGCTCGACGTGGAACAGCTCAAAGCGGACATGGAAGCGCCTGAGATCAGAGCCCTGATCGATACCAACCTTTCCCTGGCCGGCGCGCTGGGCATTGGCGGCACACCGACCTTCATCGTCGACGACCAGATCTTCCGGGGCGCGATAGACGCTGCTACCATGCGCAAGGCTATAGCCGAAGCGCGGGCCGGATAGGCACGCTGCGGCAACGAAGGATGCGATGACGGCATTGGGCGATGATCATGGCGTAGGGCGCTGGCGCCTCGGACTGCGGATCGGCAGCACGGCACTGCTCGCCTTTCTGGTCACGAGCTGTGTGTCCTCGCCCCTGCAGTCGCGCACCTTCAGCCTCGGCCACCCCACCTTTGAAGATGCGGTAGAGGATATTCCTGCCCTCGGGCAGGTCTCGGCCGCTTTCGACCGAAACGTGCTGCCCACGCCCTCGCCCGGCGAACGCTTGCGCCAGCTCGATCTGTTTGCCGAAGTTTTCGATATCGCCAGCCAGGATTATGTCGACCCGGTGCCGTCGGCCCGCATCGTCTCGCTTGCCGTCGACAGTTTCGACGAGACGGCGCGCGAGATTGCCCTCTTGCAAAACGAGGAACCGAGCGAAGACCGGGCACCCTTGCCCGAGGATGCTCTCAGCGCTCCGAAACTGATGGCCTCAGCCCTGGCCCGCCTGCTTGGCGAGCTCGATGCCCATTCGGGCTATCTGCCGCCTGACCTCTATCGCGAGATGAAGGTTCGTACCCGCGGCGAATTCGGCGGTATCGGCATCGAGGTCACCATGGAGGAGGGCCTGGTCAAGGTCGTAGCGCCGATCGACGGCACGCCGGGCTCCCGCGCCGGCCTGCAGGCCGGGGATCTGATCACCCATGTCAACGGCGAGGCAGTGCTCGGCCTGAGCCTGGCGGAGGCAGTCAAGCGCATGCGCGGGCGGCGCGGCTCGAGCGTGGTGCTGAAGATGCGCCGGCCGCCGTCGGAGGAGCCCTTCCAGGTCACCATCGTTCGAGACGTGGTGCGTATCCGCGCGGTGCGCGCGCGTGCCGAGGGCAATGTCGCCTATTTGCGCATCACCACCTTCAACGAGCGGGTCGAGGAAGCGCTGTACGAGGCCATGGACGAGCTACGTGACGAGATTGGCAGCGGCATGGTCGGTCTGGTGCTCGACCTGCGCAACAATCCCGGCGGCCTGCTCGACCAGGCGCTGGCGGTGAGCGACGCCTTCCTCGGTGAAGGCGAGATCGTCTCGACGCGGAGCCGCGACGTGAACCGTGTGCGGCGCTTTACCGCCGAGCGCGGCGACATCAGCGACGGCAGCCCCGTGGTCGTGCTGATCAATGGCGGCTCGGCCTCGGCCTCCGAAATCGTCGCCGGGGCGCTGCAGGACCACGACCGCGCCCTGATCATGGGCAACCGCTCGTTCGGCAAGGGTTCGGTGCAGACCATCATCCCGGTCTCCGGCGGCGGCGCCCTGCGCCTGACCACGGCACGCTACTATACGCCCGATGGCCGCTCCATCCAGCGCACCGGCATCCGCCCGGATATTCGCGCCGAAAGCGGCGACGACGAGCGCCGGCGCGAGGCCGATCTGGACAACGCCCTCGAAGGCGGCGTTGAGACCGCAGCGGTGATCCAGCGCGATATGTCCGAGGTCTGCCCCGACATTCCCGAGGAGGCCGACGACCCGACCCTCACCTGCGCCCTCGATATTCTAGAATCCCGTCGCGTGCTCGCTGGCAGCCTGCTGGAGTAGACTTCTCCGGAATGCTTGAGGCGCAACCGCCGGGCGCGTAGGCTGCCCGGCAACAGGCGCGCATCCAGGGGAACGGATGGCCGAAAACGGGGTGGAGCAGAGGCTGGCCGGCATTCTGGCGGCGGATGTCGCGGGTTACACGCGACTCATGGCCGACGACGAGGCCGCGACCATTGCCACCATCACCGAGTTTCGCAGTGTCTTCCGCGAGCATATCGAGGCCAATGGCGGGCGTGTCGTCGATATGGCCGGCGACAGCGTGCTTGCGGTGTTTGCCAGCGCGGCCGGTGCGGTCAAAGCTGCGGTCGATGCCCAGGCGGCGCTTGCCGAGCACAACGCGGCACTCGACGAGCCCCGGCGCATGCATTTCCGCGTCGGCGTCAATCTTGGAGACATTCACGAGCACCCCGACGGCACTGTCTACGGCGACGGCGTCAACGTCGCCGCTCGCCTGGAAGGGCTGGCCGCGCCTGGCGGGGTGATGATCTCCGAATTCGCCTACCAGCAGGTTCGCCGCGCACCCGACATGGCCTTCGCAGATGCCGGTGAGCACGAGGTCAAGAACGTGGCCGAGCCGGTACGCGCCTTTCGGCTGCTCGGCGCCGGAGAGCCCGTTCGGGGGCCCGCGCCCCGGCGCAGGAACGTTGTTGCGGGATTGGCAGCCTTGTTCGTGGTCGTGGCCGGCGTGCTTGGCTTTCAGATGCTGCGCGAGCCGGCCATGGAATCCGCTTCGATGGACCGCATGGCCTTTCCCTTGCCGGAGCAGCCGTCCGTCGCCGTGCTGCCTTTTGACAATCTCTCCGCCGACGACACGCACGACTATCTCGCCGACGGGCTCTCGGATAACATCATCTCGGCCCTGAGCCAGGTGCGCGGCATCATGGTCATCGCCCGCAATTCGACCTTCACCTACAAGGGCATGCCGGTGAAGGTGGGCCAGATCGCCGAGGAGCTCGGCGTACGCTACGTGCTGGAAGGCTCCATCCTGGTCGCGGGCGAGCGTATCCGGGTGAATGTCAAGCTCATCGATGCGGTCGGCGGCGAAGACATGCTGAGCGAACGCTATGATCGCACGCTCGATGACGTCTTCGCAGTGCAGGACGACATCACGCTCAACCTGGTCAGCGCGCTGCAAGTCCAGCTCACCGAGGGGCCGGCGGCGCTCACCTGGCGCGGCGGCACCGAGAGCCTGGAGGCCTGGAGCCTGTTCCAGCGCGGCCGCGACGAGCTTTTGACGTTCAGCGGCGAAGGCCTCGAAGCCGCACGGGCCCTGTTCCGGGAAGCGGTCGCCATCGACCCCGAATTCGCCCTTGGCTGGGCCTCACTATGCGGCGCCTATCGTACTACCATGCAGTTCGGCCACAGCACCGACTTCGACGCCGATCTTGCCGCGGCGCGGCAGCACTGCGAGACGGCGGTAGCGCTGAATCCCGAATCGCCCGACGCCCAGGCCCAACTGGCGCTGATCGAATGGGCTGAGCACGATTTCGATAGCGCCGTTGCACGCATGGAGCGCGCGGTCGCACTCGGCCCCAATCACTCGCTGGCGCTGGGCCTGGCAGGCCTCATGAGCTCGTTCATCGGCGATGCGCAAACTGCGGTCGACCTCATGCTGCGCGCAGCCCGCCTGACGCCCGCCACGAACAATTGGTATCCCTTCCCCCTCGCCCAGGGCTATCTCAGGCTCGGCCGCTATGCGGAAGCGCATACTGCGATCAGCGAGTTCATCGCGCGCGGGCTGCGAACCGAGCGCGGCACGACCCTGCTTATCGCCTCACTCGCAGGCCTCGACAGAATGCCGGAAGCCGTGGCCTTCCGTGACGAGATGACGGCGGAATTTCCCGCTTATTCCATCGCCTGGGTACGGGGCATTTCCGATCGCATCATCCCCTACAACGCGGAAGCGTTTGCACCAATCGCGGCATTGCTCCGCAAGGCGGGCGTGCCGGAAGAGCCGCCGGCGCCTCCTCGCCCCGGTATCGCCGTCCTCCCCTTCGACAACATGTCGGACGATGCGGCACAGGACTACTTCGCCGACGGCCTGACCGAGACCCTTATCACCAATCTCTCGCGGCTTGACGGGCTGATGGTGATCGCGCGCAACTCGGCCTTCGTCTTCAAGGGCCGGGCGGTGGACGTGCGCGAGGTCGGCGAGACGCTCGGCGTCGATTACGTAGTCGAGGGCAGCGAGCAGATCCTCGGCGAGCGCGTGCGCGTCAACGCCCAGCTCGTCGATGCCGCCAGCGGTGGACATCTCTGGGCCGAATCCTACGATCGTGAGATGAAAGACATCTTCGCCGTCCACGACGACATCAGCGAGCGCATCGTCGCGGCGCTCGATGTCACTCTCAGCGAAGGCGATGCGGATCGCCTGACCGAGGTTGAGACGCAAAGCGTCGAGGCCTACGACAGCTACATCCGCGGGCTGGCCGAATTGTTCCGCTACACGCCCGAGGCCAGCCTTTTGGGCGAGTCGCTCATGCACAAGGCCGTCGAGATCGATCCGGGCTATGCCCGCCCCTACAGCATGCTCGGCTTGAGCATGTTCGTCGCCTGGGAGTTCCAGTGGCGTCCCGAGCCCGACGTTCTGGCGCAAGCCACCGCCTTGACGCGCAAAGGCGTTGACATCGACCCGAACCTGGCAACCGCCCATGCGGTTCTGGGCTGGCTTCTGCTCTGGCAAGGCCAGTATGACGCGGCGATTGCCGCGCTCGAAAAAGCGGTGGCAATCGATCCCGACGATATCTGGGCCGTTACGCTACTGGCTGAGACCTACAATTACATCGGACGCCCGCAAGAGGTGCCGCCGCTATTCCCGATCCTGGAGCGCATCGATCCGCTGTACCCGCTCAACGATTTCTATCTGGGGCACGCGCAGTATCTGATGGGCGACTATGACGCAGCCGTGGCATCGCTGAACAAGACGCTGACCTTCGCGCCGAACTTCCTGCCGGCGCAGCGCATACTGGCGGCGATCCATGCTGAACATGGCCGAGTGACAGAGGCGCAAGGCGCTGTCGAAGAGGTCAGGCGTATCAGCCCAAGCGCTTCGGTCGCGCTATGGCGCGAACGCCTGCCCTACCGCGACCCGTCGGTGACCGAGCGGCTGATCGAGAGCTGGCAAAAGGCGGAGAATTCGGGGGAGTCGGAATAGGTGCCATGACAGTCTTGCAGAGTGAGATCACGAACCACGTCGCAACCATCACCTTGAACCGGCCCGAGGCGCGCAATGCGCTGAGCCCCGAGCTGATCGTGCGGCTGGACCAATGCTGGCGCGATCTGCGCGAGGACGACGAGGTGCGCGTCGTGGTGCTGACCGGCGCGCCGGGCTCGACCTTCTGCGCCGGCTTCGACCTGGCACGCGCGATCCCGCTTTTCACCGGTGCGCGGGAGGCTGAGGACGAGTGGGACGAGGCGGTCGTGGGCGACCCGGCGCTGGCCGGCAGAGCATGCTTGCGTGACGAAGGCCTCGGCAAGCCCTTGATCGTCGCCGCCAACGGCCATGCCATCGCCGGCGGCATGGAGCTGTTGCGCGCCGGCGATCTGCGCCTGGTCGCGGCGGGCGCCAGGCTCGGCCTGTCGGAAGTCAAGCTGGGGCTGATCCCGGCCATGGGCGGCACGGCGACGCTGACCCGCCACATGCCGCGGGCGCTGGCCGCCGAGATGCTGTTGACCGGCGATCCCGTGACGGCCGAGGCCGCGCTTGCCGCCGGCTTCGTCAACCGCGTTGTCGCGGCCGACGATGTGCTGTCCACAGCCACGGCGCTGGCCCGCACCATCGCCGCCAACGCACCGCTCGCCGTCGCCGCCGCGCTTGACCTGCTGCGTACCAGCAGCGACCTCACGGAAACCGAGGCGCTCGGGCGCGAAGCCGAAACCAGCGCCCGACTGATGCAAAGCGAGGATGCCGTCGAAGGTCCCCGTGCCTTCTTCGAGAAGCGCCCGCCGGTCTTCAAAGGGAGATAGGCATGCCCCAACCGATTCGCCTCTATGCCATGGCCGGCTCGCCCTATGTGCGCCGGGTCGAGATGGCGCTGATCGAGAAGGACCTGGCTTATGAGAAAATCGTGCTCAGCCGCGATGCGGGCGAACTGAAGAGCGCCGAGCACCTGGCGCGCAGCCCGCACGGCAAGGTACCGGCGCTGGTCGATGGTGAGGTATCGCTCTACGAAAGCCAGGCCATCATCGAATATCTCGAAGACGCCTATCCCAGCCCGGCTTTGCTCCCCAGCGACGCGGCCGGGCGCGCAGGCTTGCGCATCGAAGAGATCGAGTGCCAGGAGTACTTCATGGGCGCCATGATGTCGGTCGTCCGCCTGGTCTTCATGACACCGGCCGAGAAACAGGACCCGGATGCGATCGCCGAGGCGCTGGAAACCCTGGCCGTCCAGCTCGACCGCCTGGAGGCGCGCGCGAGCGCCCGAGGCGGCGACTACGTTCTGGAGACGCCCTGACCCGTGCCGACCTCACCTGGCTGGCGGCCATCGATATCGCCGAGCGCGGACGCCTCGCCGTGACGCCGGAGCGCTTCCCCTGGGTTGCCGCCTGGCGCGAGCGCCTCAAGACCCGGCCGTCCTACGACCGCAGCTATCCTCCCGGCTGGCGCTAAACTTTGGTTATAGGGCAGGCGGCATAAGCCTGCGCGCAATGGCGCGGCACTCCCCCCATAGGGAGATTGAACGCAGCGGCCCCCGTGGCCGTGTGCCACGCAATCCCCTACGGAGGAGCAAACGCCATGACCAAGACTTTCATGATTTCCACCGCCATCGCCCTCTACGCCGGCGCCGCGGCAGCGACCGTCATGAGCGGCGACTATGTCGGCAAGACCAAGGCCGAGATCGCCGCCAACCTCGAGCAGCACGGCTACGAGGTGCGCAAGGTGGAAGACGAAGACGGCGAGCTGGAAGCCTATGCCATCCTCGACCGCCAGCGCTTCGAGATCTATGTCGATCCGCAGACCGGAAACGTCGTCAAGATCGAGCGCGACGACTGATCCCATGCGCTCGATCACGGTTTGGGATCCGTTCGTGCGGTTGTTCCATTGGGGAACGGCGCTGCTCTTCTTCGCCAACATGTTCGTGCTCGACGACGACAGCGCAGCGCACCGCTATGCCGGCTATGCCCTCTTCGCCCTTGTGCTGATGCGCCTGGCGTGGGGGCTGGTCGGCGGCAAGCATGCCCGCTTCAGCGCCTTCTGGCCGCGGGCGGTCGACATCAAGCGCCATCTCGCCGCGCTGATGCGGGGCGAGCCGGACGTGCATGTGTCGCACAACCCGCTGGGCGCCGTGATGGTATTCAACCTGCTGACAACGTTGGTACTGATAAGCCTGACCGGCATCATGATGGAAACCGATGCTTTCTGGGGCGTCGAGTGGGTCGAGGAACTGCACGAAGTGCTCGCCAACTACGCCCTCGCCTGCGTCGGGCTGCATATCGCCGGCGTGCTGTATGAGATGCACCGCTCGAAGATCAACCTCGTCAAGGCCATGCTCACGGGCCGCAAGGAGATCCCCGATCAGCACGGCAATTCGTGACACCGTTGCGCGCTCGCCCCATAGTCGTGCGAGCCGCAACGCGCGAAAGCCGATCTGAGAATGGCCGATCATCCGATGCCCCGCCGGGCGCCTGCCCGCCCCACCGTGCCACTGTGGGCACTGGTCTGCATCCAGATGGCCTGCGCGGCCTTCTTTCTGGCCGATATCGTCGCCGATCTTCTTGGCGGCGAGGTCGCCATAGGCCCCATCGGACATCACATCTTCGAGCTTGTCGCGGTCATCGCGCTCGGCGCCGGTGTGGTGCTCACGGGCCTCGAGATTCGCAAGGTCACGCGGCGCAGCGCCCGCGCCGAAGCCCAGCTGAAGGCGGCGTCCGGCGCTTTTCGCCGAGATGCTCGAGGAGCATTTCGACCGCTGGGCGCTGACACCCTCGGAACGGGATGTGGCGCTGCTCGCCATCAAAGGCCTCTCGATCACCGAGATCGCCGGGGTGCGCGAGACCAAGGAGGGCACCATCAAGGCGCAGTGCAACGCGGTCTACCGCAAGGCGGGCGTAAGCGGCCGGCCGCAGTTGCTGAGCGTCTTCATCGAGGAACTGCTCTAAATCAGCCCCGCCAAGGGCGACGACGGATCGGCATACATTTTTTTCGCAATACGCCCGGCGCGGTAAGCCAGGCGGCCGGCTTCGACGCCGGCTTTCATGGCGCGGGCCATGAGGATGGGGTCGTCGGCGCCGGCGATCGCGGTGTTCATGAGCACCGCCTCGCAACCGAGCTCCATGGCCTCCGCCGCATCCGACGCGGTGCCGACGCCCGCATCGACCACCACCGGCACCTTCGCATTCTCGATGATGATGCGGATGTTGACCGGGTTCTGAATGCCGAGGCCCGAGCCGATGGGTGCGGCCAGCGGCATGATGGCGACGCAGCCGATCTCCTCCAAGCGCTTGGCCATGATCGGATCGTCGCTGCAATAGACCATGACCTTGAAGCCGTCGGCGATCAGCGTCTCCGCCGCCGACAGGGTCTCGGGCATATTGGGATAGAGGGTCTGCTGGTCGCCGAGAACCTCGAGCTTGACCAGGTCCCAGCCGCCCGCCTCCCGCGCCAGCCGGAGCGTGCGCAGCGCATCTTCCGCCGTGAAGCAGCCGGCGGTGTTAGGCAGATAAACGTAGCGCTTGGGATCGACGTAATCCATCAGCATCGGCGCATTGGCATCGGTGACATTGACCCGGCGCACCGCGACCGTGACCATTTCCGCGCCAGAGGCCTCGATGGCGGCAGCCGTCTCCTCAAGATCCTTGTACTTGCCGGTGCCGACGATCAGGCGCGAGCGCATGCGGACCCCGCCGACGCTCCACGAATCGTCGTCCGTGCCGCTCTCCGCCAAGGTCACGGCCGAGCCGCCGCCGATGAAATGGACGATCTCCAGCGCATCGCCATCGCCAAGCTCCGTATCATCGAATACCGAACGCCGCACCAGCTCGCGATTGCGCTCGACCGCGATCTTGCGGGGGTCGAGCCCGAGCTCGCTCAGCAGGCCGCTGACCGTAAGCGGACCTTCCAGTTCACGGCCTTCACCATTGACGGTAATCTGCATCGCCTCCTCATTCGCTCCTGTTCGGCTGATTCTGGCGCGGCGGAGTATGAAATGCCGTCCACGGCGCTTCAAGCCCGCACCCCATCAACAGCCATTGCCTATCCGGGCAGCGGCCATGATATAACGGCACAGGCCAGCGCCGATAGCGGTGGTTTGCCAGATCCAACCTCCTGCAGGCGCGAATCGCCATGGCTCACTCTATTCTTATCCTCAACGGACCCAATCTCAATCTGCTGGGTACCCGCCAGCCCGAGATCTACGGCCACGATACCCTGGCCGATGTCGAGGCGCTGTGCCGCGCCGCCGCGGATGAGCTCGGCTTGGCCATCGATTTCCGCCAGAGCAACAGCGAGGGCGAGCTGATCGGCTGGATCCACGATGCGCGGGGCACCCATGACGGCGTGCTGATCAATGCCGCCGGCTATACCCATACCTCGGTGGCGATCGCCGATGCGCTGGTGGCGATTTCGCTGCCCGCGGTCGAGATCCACATGTCGAATATCCACGCGCGCGAGCCATTCCGCAGCCATTCGACGATCTCGCCGGTCGCCAAGGGCATGATCTGCGGCTTCGGCAGCGACAGCTACCGCCTCGGCCTGATCGCGCTCGCGCGCCTCCTCACCACAGAGTCCCAAACATGACCGACGCCCTGAAAGTCGACGCCGACCTTATTCGCGAGCTTGCCAAGCTGCTCGAAGAGACCGGCTTGAGCGAGATCGAAATCGGCGAGGG
>CAZKTK010000080.1:0-9984 GCA_964555535.1 uncultured Rhodospirillaceae bacterium | reverse complement strand
GGCGTGGCCGAGGCCGCCGTCATCGGGCTCTACCATCCCAAATGGGACGAGCGCCCGCTGCTGGTGGTGGTGCGCGCGGAAGGCTCCGCCGTGACGGCCGACGAGGTGATGGCCTATCTCGCCGACAAGGTCGCCAAGTGGTGGCTGCCGGACGAGGTGGTGTTCACCGACGAACTGCCCCACACGCCGACGGGCAAGGTGCTGAAGACACGCCTGCGCGAGATCTACGCCGACCACGTGCTGGCCAGCGTGCGCGAAAGCGCCTGAGCTTCGCTAGTTCTTGAGGTGGTCGCCGGGAACCTTGTGGTTGGCCCAGGCCAGGGTCACGCCGAAGGCGGTGAAAGCGGCGAGAATCAGAACGAGATAGAGAGTCTCGGTGGAATCCATGGTGTCCCCTCCCAGTGTCAGACCGGCAAGAGACTGCATGGGCGCGGTTTTCGCTCCTTAACCTGGATTAATATCGTACACTCATGACACGGGGGTGAGTGTCGGTGAAATTGTTCTCGAACAGAGACCGCGCGTTCCATCTCGGGCCATTCCCGCTCGAGCGCCTGGCCCGCGCGCCGCTGCCCCAGACCGAGGTCGACGGCGTGCGCCCGCCACGCCCCATGCCTCCCGCCGCGCCCTCGGGCCTGGCCGCGGTGCTCACCCACTACCTTGACCTTTTCTTGCAGTTCAGCGATGGCCAGCCGGCCGCCGAGCGCGCACCCATCGCCCTCGATGCGGTCGAGATCGCCAACGACCTCAAGGCCTGCGGCTATTTTCTCGACGCCAGCATGATGGGCTGCTGCAGCATGCCCACCTCGGCCTGGTACGCCAACGACGCGAACGGCAATGCCTTCGCGCCCTACCATGCCAATGCCGTGGTGATCATGGTCGAGCACGGCCGGCCCATCGAGGCGGGCAACCTCGCCCATGACTGGACGGCAGGCGCAGATGCCGCGCGCAGCGCCCTGCGGGCGCTCGAGATCGCCAACGTCATCGCCGGCTACATCCGCAATCTCGGCTGGTCGGCGCGGGCCCATTCGCGCCACGGCGGCGACGTCAATCACGACGCGCTGGCGGTGCGCTCTGGCCTTGGCGAGCGCCACGGCGGCAAGCTCGTCAACCCGTTCATCGGCACGCGTTTTGCCACCGCCGTGGTGACCACTGAGATCCCGCTCGCGCCCGACGCACCGCTCGCGGCGAACCGGCCCAAGGACCGCGACTATCGTTTCTGGCTTGGCCTCGGCGGCTCATACCCCGAGCTTGCCCGGCGTGCGGAGCGCCGGCGACCCGCCCATATGAGCCGCTATCCCATGGAGCGCATCCGCAAGGTCGCATCGCCCACCACCCTGATCCTCGAAGACGAAGTGCCGCGCGTCTCCAAGCGCGCCGCCTTCTTCGAGCGTGCGCTGCGCGGCGATCTCGGCGAGAAGGCACAGGCCGAGCGCACCCGCTTCGCGGTCAAGCATCCCTTCACCTTTGCCATGCGAAACATGCAGGCTGCGATGGTGCCCTTGCAGAGCGGCGATGCCGCCGATGCGCAGCAAGAGAGCGACGCGGAGGCCAACGCCAAAGCGGTCAAGGCGCTCTGCTACTGGATGGGCACCGACCTCGTCGGCATTTGCCGCATCCCTGACTATGCCTGGTTCTCCCACGACGAGAACGGCACCCCCATCGAGCCCCGCCACCGCTATGCCATCGTACTCCTGATCGATCAGGGCTACGAGACCATGGAAGGCGCAAGCGGCGACGATTGGATCAGCGGCACGCAATCCATGCGCGGCTATATGCGCGGCGCCGAAGTCACCGGCGTGATCGCCGAGCACCTGCGCCGATTGGGCCACGCGGCACGTTCGCAAACCAATATCGATAGCGAGGTGCTGCATATCCCCTTGATTTTGAATGCGGGCCTCGGCGAGCTCAGTCGCATCGGCGAGCTGGTGCTCAATCCCTATGTTGGCCCGCGCTTCAAATCCGCCGTGATCACCACCGACATGCCCTTGGCGGTGGACCGGCCGATCGATTTCGGCTTGCAGGACATGTGCGAGAAGTGCCAGAAATGCGCCCGCGAGTGTCCCTGCTCGGCCATTCCCGCCGGGCCGAAGATCATGTTCAACGGCTATGAGACGTGGAAGCCCGATGTCGAGCGCTGCGCCCGCTATCGCTTGACCAACCCCAAGGGTGCGGCCTGCGGGCGCTGCATGAAGACCTGTCCCTATAACCACGAAGGCCTGCTTTCCCACCGCCTGATGCTGTGGCTGGCGATCCACGTCCCTGCCGCCAGGCGCTGGATCGCACGGCTCGACGACAAGGTGGGCAACGGCCGGCGCAACCTGGTGAAGAAATGGTGGCGCGACTTGGAGTGGACGCGCGAGGGCATTGCGGTGGAGCCCCGCGCCGGCACGAACCAGCGAGATATCGAACCAGAGAAGGTCATGGACCCAAATAAGCAAAAGATCGCCTACTATCCGGCCAACGCCATGCCGGTCCCTGACGATACGAACCCGCAACCGGTCAACCGCAAGGCAGCGCTTGCCTCGGCTGAGCTGATCGAAACCCCCGACGATGCACGGGCACGAACGGCCCGCAACGATACGGCGCCGGCACATTACCGGGCCACGCCCGCCGCCGATCAGCGCGGCCCCGCCGTGGCGGCCGGTCGCTCGGGCCTGGCCGAGCCCGGGGACGAGGCATGAGCGAATTGCGGACCTGGCTCGAGGCCCAAGGCCTCGGCGCCTATGCCGAGGCTTTCGAGGCCGAGCAGCTCGATCTGGAGCACCTGCCGGACCTGGACGAGGCCGATCTCAAGAGCCTCGGTCTGCCCATGGGCCCCCGCAAGACACTGCGCAAGGCAATCGAGACTGGCCTGCCGGCAGCCCGCGCCACCAGACGCGAAGCGGAGCGACGGCAGATAACCGTCATGTTCTGCGATCTCGTAGGCTCGACAGCGCTTTCCGAAGCCTTGGATCCCGAAGAGCTTCGCGAGCTGATGCAAGCCTACCAGCAAGCGGCGGGCCGTGTGATCGAGCGCTACGAGGGCCACGTGGCGCAATATCTCGGCGATGGTCTGATGACCTATTTCGGCTGGCCGAGCGCCCATGAGGACGCCGCCGAGCGGGCGGTGCGCGCCGCCCTCGATATCGTGACGGCCGTTCACGAATTAGAGTCCCAGCAAACGCTTGCCGTGCGCATCGGTATCGCCACCGGCCCCGTGGTGGTCGGCGAGACCGGCGCAGGCGACGCCTCGGTGCCCAATGCCGCCGTCGGCGAGACACCGAACCTGGCAGCCCGCCTGCAGTCGCTCGCGGCATCGGACGAGATCGTTATCGGTCAATCGACCCGGCATCTTGTCGGCGACGCCTTCTCTCTCGACAGCCTGGGCGAGCACGCTCTCAAAGGCATTGCCGAGGCGGTGACCGCATGGCGCGTCGATGGCCTGGCAAGCGGGCGCAGCCGCTTCGAGGCATCGCGCGGCTCGCGCTTGACGCCTTTCGTCGGCCGCGACGCCGAAGTCTCGCTCATCCTCGACAAATGGGAAATCGCCCGGGAAGGCGAAGGCCAGGTGGTGTTGCTGTCGGGCGAGCCCGGAATCGGCAAGAGCCGCATCACCGAAGAGCTGATCCGCTCCACGGCCGCAGACAACCCGATCCGCCTGCGCTACCAATGCTCGCCCTTCCATAGCAATTCGGTGCTCTACCCGGTCATCGAGCAATTCGAACGTGCGGCCAGATTCCAGCACGACGATTCCGTCGACCAGCGCTTGGACAAGATGGAGCGATTGCTGGCCGAAAGCGGCGACAGCGCCGAATCCGCACCCTTCATCGCTGCCATGCTATCGCTGGAAAGCGATCGTTATGAACCGCTGGACATGAGCCCCGAGCGACAGGCGCAGCGGCTGCGCGAAATTCTGGCCAAACAGATCTCCGGCCTGGCAAGCAGCCGTCCGGTGCTTTTCATCTTCGAAGACGCCCACTGGATAGACCACAGCACCGAAGACGTGCTCGACCTGATCATCGGCCAGGCGCGCGAGCAGAACCTGCTGATGGTTGTCACCTTCCGCCCCGAATATCAGCCGCGCTGGCTCGCCGGCGGCGATGTGACGGCGCTCTCGCTGACACGGCTCGGACGCCGCCAGGCGGCAACGATGGTCGCGCGTGTGACCGGCGGCAAGGCCTTGCCGGATGCGGTTCTCGACCAGATTGTCGCCGAGACCGACGGCGTGCCGCTGTTCGTGGAGGAGCTTACCAAGACCGTGCTCGAATCCGGCCAGCTCAGCGAGCATGAAGACCGCTGGGAGTTTGACGGCGCCCTGCCTGAGCTCGCCATCCCGGCCACCTTGCGGGATTCCCTCATGGCGCGGCTCGACCGCCTTGCCCCGGTCAAGGAAATCGCCCAGCTCGGTGCCTGCATCGGACGTGTCTTCTCGCACCGGCTCCTGGAAGCTGTTGCCCCGGTCAAAGGCGACGCGCTTGCCGAAGCCCTGTCCAGACTGGTGGAAAGCGAACTCGTCTTCCGCCGTGGCAACGGCGCGGAAGCGATATACACCTTCAAGCACGCGCTCGTTCAGGACGCCGCGCACGGCTCGCTGCTGATCAGCCGCCGGCGCGAGTTTCACGGCCGCATCGCTGCCGCCCTGGAGGAGGCGGGAGATGCCGAGCCGGAATTGCTCGCCTATCATTACGCTGCCGCGGACGATATCGCCCGTGCGGTTCCCCTGTGGCATCGCGCCGGCATCGAAGCGGCCTCACGCGCAGCCAATACCGAAGCGGTGGCGCATTTCCAGAGCGGCCGCGACTTGGCGGAGAGCTGGACGGACGATGCCGCGCGCATCCGCTGGCAAGTCAATATCGGCGTCGACCTGGCGATGACCTTGCGCACGCTCGATCGCTACGACGAAGCCCTTGAGATACTGGACTGGGCCGAAGCAATCGCCGCATCGCATGAGGATCGATCCGAATGCGGCCGCGTCCATTATTGCCGTGGCAATGTCTATTTTGCCCTCGGCAAGGTCGATGGCCTGCAGGAGGAGCAGGAGAAGGCCCTCGCCTATGCCCTCGAAGGCGGCTCCAAGGAAATGGAGGCACGCGCTTACAGCGGCTTGGTCGATGCCGCCTATGCCGCCGCACGCATGGCCGAGGGACACGACTACTTCAAGCGCTGCGTGGCGCTCTGCGAGCGTGAAGGCTTCGACGAGATTCAAGCCAGCAATCTGCACATGGTGGGTTGGACTGCGATCTACCTCAACCGTCCAGACCAGGCCGCGGCCAGCGCCAGAGCCTGCGTGACCCTGGCAGAGCGCTTGAGTGCGCATCGGGCACGCATCCTATCGGAAACTTTGGTGGGATATGTTGCTGTGGAGCGCGGACATAGCGAAGAAGGGCGCGCCGCGCTGGAACGCGCTTTGACGCTGTCTCAGCGCGCCGGGGCAAGCAGCTTCGATGCCCAGGCCGCGGCTATCGTGGCACGCCAGGCCTGGTTCGCGGGCGATGAGGAGACGGTACGCAAATATGCCGAGCGCTCCATAGCGGCACAGCGCATCTCCGCCATGACTTTTTTCGGGCCCTACTGCCTCGGCGTCGCGGCATTGGTCGCCAAGGATCGCAATGAAGCCAATGCCCTGCTGGCGGAAGCCGAGGCCGCGCTCGAAGACGGCTGCGTCAGCCACAACCACCTTTGGCTGATGCGCGAGGCCGTCGAGATCCACGCTCTACGCGGCGACTGGGACCAGGTCGAGCGCCACGCCGCCCGTCTCGAAGACTATACCCAGGCCGAACCCCTGCCCTGGAGCGACCTGCAAATTGCCCGCGCCCGCGCGCTTGCGGCACACGCCCGCAGTCCCAGCGAAGCCACCCGCGACGCCCTCGCCGCCGTGCGCGACCGCTGCGTCGCCGCGGAGCTGGCGACAGCCCTGCCGGCGATAGACCGGGTGTTGGCTACTTAAGCTGCAATCTTGCTGTCGTCGTGGAAGCGGGCGTTTAGGGCAGCCATGTCTCGCAAGATCTTGGGCGGGGTGAAGCGGGGGCCGTGGGCTTGCGCTAAGCGGTCGCAGGCGGCGGTGAAGTCGGCGCTGCCGATCATGTCGATGAGCGATAGCGTGCCGCCGGTATGCGGCGGAAAGCCCCAACCGAGAAGCGAGCCGATGTCACCGTCTGCGGCGTTGGTTAGCACGCCTTCCTCGACGCAGCGGGCGGTCTCGATGGCCTGGACATAGAGCAGGCGCTCCTTAACCTCCTCCACGTCGGGCTGATCGGCTGCCAGCGGGAACGCATCTGCCAAACCCGGCCAGAGGCGCTTGCGATCGTCCTTGGGATACTCGTAGAAGCCACCGCCGGCCTTCCGCCCCATGCGCCCGAGCTTGGAGACCATGGCCTCCATGACGTCCTCGCCGACAGGCGCCTCATAGGCACCGCCGAGATCGGCCTTGGTTTGGGTGGCAACCTTGTGCATGAGCTCGATCGAGACTTCGTCCGAGACCGCGAGCGGGCCGACGGGCATGCCGGCCATGCGGCCTGCGTTCTCGATGAGGGCCGGGGCAATGCCTTCGGCGAGCATGGCCATGCCTTCCCGCGCGTAGGTGCCGAAGACGCGGCTGGTGTAGAAGCCGCGGCTGTCATTGACCACGATGGGGGTCTTGGCGATGCGCTGCACGTAGTCCATGGCGCGGGCCAGGGTCTCGTCGGAGGTCTGCTCGCCGCGGATGATCTCGACGAGCGGCATCTTGTCGACGGGCGAGAAGAAGTGCAGGCCGATGAAGTTGGCCGGACGCGAGCTCGCCTCCGCCAGGCCGGTAATCGGCAGGGTCGAGGTGTTGGAGGCGAAGATGGCGTCCTCGGCGATCACCGCCTCGGTCTTCGCGGTCACGTCGGCCTTGATCTCGCGATGCTCGAACACCGCCTCGACCACCAGCTCGCAGCCATCGAGGTCGGCAAAGTCGGTGGTGGGATGGATACGCGCGAGCACGGCGTCGCGGGCATCCTCGCTCATGCGGCCGCGCTCAACGCGCTTGTTGAGCAGGCCCTCGCTGTAGCCTTTGCCGCGCGCGGCGAGATCGGCGTCGGTATCCAGTAGCACGACATCCAGCCCAGCCATGGCGGAGGCGTAGGCGATGCCCGCGCCCATCATGCCGGCGCCGAGCACGCCGACCTTGCTGTAGGACTGGCGCTCCACATCCTTGGGCCGGTTGCCGAGCTTGTTGGCATTGCCCATGGCGAAGAACAGCGAACGGATCATGTTCTTGGCCACCGGCCCGCAGGCGAGCGAGGTGAACCAGCGTGCCTCGGCCTTCAGGCCCGTATCGATGTCGACCAGCAGGCCCTCGTAGACGCAGGACATGATGGCCTGGACGGCCGGGAAGTTGCCGCGCGACTTTTCATGTGCCATGGCGCTGCCGGCGACGAAGGTCTCCATGGCGCCCGGGCCCCAGACGGCACCGCCGGGAATGCGATAGCCCTTGCGGTCCCAGGGGTTGGAGGCCTCGGGCTCGCTTTCGAGCCAGGCGCGGGCGGCGCTCATCAGCTCTTCGGCGGGAACCACCTCGTCGAGGATGCCGGCCTTGAGGGCGGCATCGGCGTCGAGATTGCGGCCCTGCACCAGAAGCGGCATGGCCGCGCGCGCGCCGATCAGGCGGGGCAGGCGCTGGGTGCCGCCGGCACCGGGCAGCAGACCCACGGTCACTTCCGGCTGGCCGAACTTGGCCTTCGGGTTCGCGGCGGCGATGCGCCGATGGCAGGCGAGCGCGATCTCAAGTCCGCCGCCGACCGCCGTGCCGGGCAGCGCCGCGACCACGGGCTTGCCGCCGGTCTCGAGCTTGCGCAGCAGCAGCTGGATGGCGCGCACGCGCTCGAACATCTCGCCCGCATCGTCCGCCTGCAACATGGAGCCGAGATCGGCGCCGGCGAGAAAGTCGGGCTTGGCCGAGGTGACGATGATGCCGCTCACCGCCTCGTCGTCCAGAGCCCGGTCGACGGCCTCGGCGAACGCCGTGAAGGACTCGTCGTTGATCACGTTCATGGTGCGCTCGGTCATGTTCCAGGAAATGACCGCGACGCCGTTGCCGCTCTCGTATTCGATCATGTCAGACGCGCTCGATGATGGTTGCGGTGCCCATGCCGGCGCCGACGCAAAGCGTGGCGAGGCCGGTTTCCTTGCCACTGCGCTCCAACTCGTCGAGCAGGGTGCCGAGGATCATGGCGCCCGTGGCGCCGAGCGGATGGCCCATGGCGATGGCGCCGCCGTTGACGTTCATCTTGTCGTGGGGCACGTCGAGCGCCTGCATGAAACGCAGGACCACGGCGGCGAAAGCCTCGTTGAGTTCGTAGAGGTCGATGTCGTCGGCGTTCATGCCGGCACGCTTGAGCGCCTTCTCCGCCGCGGCGCTGGGGCCGGTGAGCATGATGGTCGGCTCCGAGCCGATGGAGGTGAAGGCGCGAATGCGGGCACGGGCTTTCAAGCCGAGCTTGTCGCCGATCTCCTTGTTGCCGACGAGCACCGCCGCGGCACCGTCGACGATGCCCGAGGAATTGCCGGCGTGGTGCACATGGGTGATGCGCTCGATATCCGGATAGCGCTGGATGGCAACGCCGTCGAAGCCGTATTTCTCGCCCTGCTCGGTGAACGACGGATCGAGCGAGGCAAGGCTCTGCATACTGGTCTGGGGCCGCATGTATTCGTCGTGATCGAGCACGGTGAGGCCGTTCTGGTCCGTCACCGGCATCACGCTGCCTTTGAAACGGCCATCATCCCAGGCCGCCTTGGCACGCTTCTGGGATTCGACGGCATAGGCGTCCACATCGTCGCGGCTGAAGCCGTATTTGGTGGCCACGAGATCGGCCGAGACGCCTTGCGGCACGAAGTAGGTCTTGAAGGCCACTTCCGGGTCCGCCATCCAGGCGCCGCCGCCGGAGAACATCGGCACGCGCGACATGCTCTCGACACCGCCTCCGATGGAGAGATCGGACTGGCCGCTCATGACCTGGCCGGCGGCCATGTTGACCGCCTCGAGCCCGGAAGCGCAGAAGCGGTTGATCTGCACGCCGGAGACGCTTTCGTCATAGTCCGCATGCAGCGCCGCGACGCGGGCGATATCGGCGCCCTGCTCACCCACGGGCTCGACCACGCCGAGCACGATGTCGTCGACCTCCGCCGTGTCGAGATCGTTGCGGTCGCGGATCCAGGTCAGCGCCTGGGCCGCAAGCCGGATCGGCGTGACCTCATGCAGGCTGCCGTCCTTCTTGCCCTTGCCGCGCGGGGTGCGAACGGCGTCGTAGATATAAGCGTCGGTCATGATCTTGATCTCCCCTTACAGCGAGCGGCCGATAAGCTCTCGCATGATCTCGTTGGTGCCGCCATAGATGCGGGCAATACGGGCGTCGGCCCAGGCACGGGCGATGGGATATTCCCACATATAGCCATAGCCGCCGTGCAATTGCAGGCAGATATCGAGCACGCGGTTCTCCATCTCGGTGGTCCACAGCTTGGCCATGGCGGCTGTGGTGGGATCGAGGCCGCCGTTCATGTGCTTTTCCATGCACTGGTCGACGAAGGCGCGGCCGATGGTGACCTCGGTCTTGACGTCGGCAAGGCGGAAACGGGTGTTCTGGAAATCGCCGATGGCCTTGCCGAAGGCCTTGCGGCCCTTGACGTATTCGATGGTCCATTCGAGCCCCGCCTCGGCATGGGCAACGGCGCCGAGCGCGATGATGAGGCGCTCCTGGGGCAGGTCGGACATGAGATATTCGAAACCCTTGCCCTCCTCGCCGAGCAGATTGGTCTTGGGCACGCGGACATTGTCGAAGAAGAGCTCGGAGGTGTCCTGCGCCTTGAGGCCGATCTTCTCCAGATTGCGCCCGCGCGAAAAGCCCTCGCGGTCGCGCTCCACCAGCACCAAGCTGGTGCCATGCGCGCCCTGGGTGGGATCGGTCTTGACCACGACGATCACCACATCCGCCTGCTGGCCGTTGGTGATGAAGGTCTTGGCGCCGTTGATGACGAGATGATTGC
>CAZKTK010000079.1:0-10029 GCA_964555535.1 uncultured Rhodospirillaceae bacterium | reverse complement strand
CGACTATGCGGTAATCCGCGACATGGTGATCGAGCTTGGCATTGCCGACGAGCAACTCCTCGACTGAGCCCGCGATTGAGGTCGCGGGGCTAGCCAAGCGCTTCGGCAATGGTGTCGAGGCCCTTGCAGGTGTCTACCTCACCATAGCCGCTGGCAGCTTTGTCGTGGTGCTGGGGCCAAGCGGTGCCGGCAAGTCGACGTTGCTGCGTTGCATCAACGGACTTGAAACGCCGAGTGCCGGCAGCGCTGTTGTCGAGGGGCGCCCTGTCGATAGACGCAGCCTGCGATCCATTCGTGCGCGGGTCGCCATGGTCTTTCAGCGCTTCAATCTGGTTGGCCGGCTCAACGTTATGGCGAATGTGCTTTGCGGCCGGCTTGGCAAACGCTCCACATTGGCCAGCCTGTTCTATCTCATGCGCAAGGAAGACATGGCCGTGGCGCGTCGGGCGCTCGACCGGGTCGGCCTGACCGATCGGGCGTGGGATCGCGCCGACCAGCTTTCCGGCGGCCAGCAACAGCGTGTCGCCATTGCCCGCGCGCTCGCACAGGAGCCGACGATCATGCTGGCGGACGAGCCCGTCGCCAGCCTCGATCCGGCAACGAGCGAAGAGATTCTGGACTTGTTGAGCGAGATCCAGAAGCAAGGAATGACCATGGTGGTGAGCCTTCACCAGGTGGAGTACGCGCGCCGCTATGCCGAGCGGATCATCGGTTTGAATGAGGGGCTCGTGGTATTCGATGGCCCCCCGAACGCGCTGTCGGACGACATCCTCGAAACCATCTATGGGCGCCACAATGGCCGGACTAGCCTGGCCCACAGCTAACGGCTGGCCGCCACGCGCCATGCTGATTGGCGCTGTCGGTGTGATCGTCGTGCTCGGTGCTGCCATGCCGATGCTTGAGATCGATGGCGGAAATTTCTTCGCATCCCTCGGTCGGCTGTTCGAATATTTGGGCAACATTATTGCCCTTCCCGACTGGTCCTATGCGCCGACCGTCGCAGCAAAAATGCTTGAGACGATCGAGATGGCGTTTCTGGGCACGCTGCTCGCCGTTGTGTTGAGCCTGCCGTTCGGTTTGTTGGCGGCGCGCAACGCGACGCCGCATCCGGCGGTTTCTCATACGGTGCGGGCGGCAATGACGACGATCCGCTCGCTGCCGGAACTGATGTGGGCACTCTTTTTCGTTACCGCTGTCGGCCTGGGGCCATTGCCGGGTGTTGCCGCTATCGCCCTGGTCAGCGTTGGCTATCTCGGCAAGTTTCTGGCCGAGGCCATCGAGGCCGTGCCGGACGCGCCGGTGGAGGGTGTGGTGGCGCATGGCGCCAATCGCATGCAGGTGCGCTTCTACGCCCTGATGCCTCAGGCTTGGCCCGATTTCATCGCCGTCACCTTTTATGTCTTCGAGCACAATGTGCGTGCGGCGACGGTGCTTGGCATCGTCGGTGCCGGCGGCATCGGTTACGACATGACCATGGCGATGCGGCTGTTCCGGTACGACCGCTTGGCGTTGATCCTGATCGCCATCTACCTGGCTGTGACCGTACTCGATCGGCTTTCCGATCGCATTCGGGCGCGTGTGATATGACCGCCTTGCCACCATTACCGCGTAAGCCGATCAATGCTTTTCCGTTGTGGCTGGCGGTGCTGGCTGCCCTGTTCATTGTGGTTACGCGCGATCTGGATATCGATTTCCGGGCTCTTGCCTGGGGTGCCGACGATATGGGCGAGTTCATGGGTCGCTTCGGCACACCGGATTTCAGCCGTCTCGACCGATATTTGCTGTTGATGGGAGAGACCGTGGCCATGGGGCTGTGGGGTACGGCGCTCGCATTTCTGGGCGCTTTCATCATCGCACCTTTCGCTGCCCGCAATCTTGCGCCTCATCCGTTGGTTTATCGAGGGGCGCGCGAAATATTGAATTTTCTCCGTGCCATGCCCGATCTGTTGTTCGCGATGGTGTTCGTGGCGGCGATGGGACTGGGGCCGTTGCCCGGCGTGCTGGCCATCGGCATGCACGTCTCGGGCTTCCTCGGCAAGGTATTCGCGGAGAACCTCGAACGGGTCGATCCGGGGACCTATGAGGGCGTTCGCGCAAGCGGCGCGGGATTCCTGCAGACGGTGATGTGGGCAGGCTGGCCTTCGGTTCTGCAGGAGACCGTCAGTTATACGATCTTCATTCTCGACCGCAATATCCGCATGGCCGCGATCCTCGGCCTGGTGGGCGCCGGCGGCATCGGCTTCGAGATCAAGACCACGATGGGCCTGTTTCAGTACGATCAGGCGGCAGCGCTGATCCTCGTGGTCGGGCTGACAATTCTGGCAATCGATTACATGTCGTCGTGGGCGCGCCGCAAGGTGCGCTAATTTCCGCCGAAATTTGGCCATGATCAGCGGCTAGGCTTTTCGCCATGTTACGGATCTGGCTTGCTCTCGCCTTGATATTGACAACCTGGCCTGCAGATGCCCGTGATCGCGTTTCCGGCTTGGCGGCGGCACGAGAGAGGCTGACGGCTGAACTCATCTCCGAGGGCCTGTCACTCGGCGTGCCGGTCTTCTTGCGCATCTTCAAGGAAACCGAAGAACTTGAGGTCTGGCTGCAGGCGGATAGCGAATGGCAGCTCTTCCGAACCTATCCCATCTGTCGCTATTCCGGCGGGCTCGGTCCCAAGCTACAGGAAGGCGATATGCGTACGCCCGAGGGGCTGTACAGCGTGCGCGCCGACCAGCTCAACCCCTACAGCAATTTTCACCTCGCCTTCAATTTGGGCTTCCCCAATGCCCATGATCGCGCAAACGGGCGCACCGGCAGCTATCTGATGGTGCACGGGAGCTGTGCGTCCATTGGCTGCTACGCCATGACGGATGCCGGCATCGAGGAAATCTACGCGCTGGTCGAGGCCGCCTTGAACGGCGGTCAGGGCCGCTTCTGGGTGCATGCCTTCCCGGCACGCCTCAGCAACGACTGGCTTCAGACCCAGAGCGAGTCACCATGGCACACCTTCTGGCAGGACTTGAAGGTTTGCCATGACATCTTCGAGAGTCGCGGCGACGTGCCGGCCGTCAGCGTGCGCGACGCCCGCTATGTTTGTCGCTGATCAGGGCACCAGCACGTAGCGGCCGACCACTTTGCCGGCCTGCAAGTCGTCCAGAGCCTGGTTGGCCTCATCGAGCGGGCGCGTATGCACCGGCAGCGGCGGTACCTTGCCGGCAATGACCAGATCCATCAGTTCGCGCATCTCGTCGAGACGGCCGACGTAGGAGCCGCGGACGCTTATCGCCGTCATCGGGAACATGGGCAAGGCCAGTGCCAGCTTGTCGCCGTAGAGGCCGACGATCACGTGTGTGCCGCCCTTGCGTAAGCTATCGATACCGAAACGCGTCGAAGCCGGCATGCCGACGAAATCGAGCGAGCCGATGACGCCGCCTGCGGATAGCTCGCGCACCTCCTCAAGTGCCTTTGCATCGGAATTATCGACAACCATGGTCGCGCCGGCCGCCTTGGCCGCGGCGCGCTTGTCCGCATCGATATCGGCGACAATGATCTGCGCATCGGACATGGCACGGGCAATATGGACTGCGTTCAGACCGACGCCGCCGGCGCCGATGATCAGGAGGTGGTCCTCGGCCTTGAGCGGCCCGACCTTCTTGATGGCGCTGTATGCGGTAATGCCGGAACAGGCATAGACGCAGGCAAGCTCGGTCGGTACGTCGCCATAGGGAATCAGAAAGCGTCCATGAGGGACCATGACGTGGTCGCTGTAGCCACCGTCGACGCGGGCGCCGATGAACTTTGGCGTGCCGCAAAGAAAGCCATTGCCGCTGCGGCAGAACTCGCAGTCACCGCAGCCGATCCAGGGGAAGACAATCCGTTTGTCGCCGACCGACACGCCTTCGGCAGCGGGGCCGAATGCTACCACTTCGCCCACCGTCTCATGGCCTAGGGTCAAGGGCAGCGCGGCGCCGCGCTTGCCGAATTCGAGCTTTTCGCCACCGCCGAGGTCGATATACCCTTCGCGGATGTGTACGTCGCTATGGCAGACGCCACTGGCCGTGACCCGAAGAAGCACCTCGCTTCCCTGCGGCTCCGGTGTATCCCGTTCGGAAAGGGTAAGGGGCTGTCCCCATTCGGTAACCTGATAGCTACGCATGATCCGCAGTTGGCTCCTTGTTCTCTGATTTCATTTTGGTCCGACACAAAATAGTGTGCACATCGTTTAAGTTTCCGCTGTGCCCGGCCCGTCATCGCGTATGTCGTCCGGCGCTGGCAGGCGTGCCATAAGCTCGATTTCGACTCCACTGCCGGTTGCGCTGGTGGCGAGATGCTTGAGGGCGGCAGCATAGCTGTCTGCGAAGTGTGGATAAAGCTCGACGAAGCAGGCGGCCATCTCGCTCAGGCCGTGATTGATCTGACGTTGCGCAAAATGCTGCAGCAGGAACCACAAGGGCAGGCAAACGCATACTGCCAGGGTCACCGCCACCGAATCCGACTCCGAGCCGAACCAGCCTTGTGCGGCGCCGATCGCGAGCACTCCAGTCAGCGCAATTGGGATCCAGCCGAGCAGACGTGCGGTCTTGCGCATCGACAGGGTCTCGCGGTCTACCTGAACCAGGAATGCCGTGAAGGCATCGTTCCCTTTGCTCGAAAGCACGTGCTTGCCCCGCTTCAAAGGCATGACGAAATCGGGTGCTAACTGATCATATCAGCATGTTCGCCGGCAAGGGTGAGCGAGGCTTTATATACAGGCGCTATTGAGACTCCCATGCGCTGTGCTATATGTGCACGCGCCTCAGGCTGATTCTAGAAAGGCTCGAAAGTACAGATGCCGTTGGATGTGAACGAAATCAACGCCCTCGTGGAAACTCAGGGCGGGTTCGTCGACGATGTCATGCGCGCGCTTGAGCGCTCGATCGTCGGCCAGAAATATATGCTGGAACGCCTTGTGGTGGGGCTGTTGGCCAATGGCCACGTGCTTATCGAGGGTGCGCCGGGTCTGGCCAAGACACGGGCCGCGGTAGCTTTGGCCCAGGCGCTGCACGCGAATTACCAACGTATTCAGTTCACGCCGGATTTGTTGCCGGCGGATCTCATGGGTACGCTGATCTACCAGCCGCAGTCAGGCGAGTTCACGGTGCGCAAGGGCCCGGTTTTCGCCAACCTGGTGCTGGCGGACGAGATCAACCGCGCGCCGGCCAAGGTTCAAAGCGCGCTTCTCGAGGCCATGCAGGAGAACCAGGTCACGATCGGCGAGGATACCTTCGCCCTGCCGCAGCCCTTCCTGGTGCTTGCGACGCAAAACCCGCTTGAGCAGGAGGGCACCTATCCCTTGCCCGAAGCGCAGGTCGATCGATTCATGCTTAAGCTGAAGATCGACTATCCGGCACGTGAAGAGGAAATGGAGATCCTCGAGCGTATGGCGACTACGGCGAAAGAGGCCCCCTTGGAACCCGTGGTCGAAACAGACGCCATTGTCGCGGCGCGCAAGGTGGTCGACCAGATCTACGTCGACGACAAGATCAAGAGCTATATCGTCGACGTGGTTCATGCGACGCGCGAGCCGAGTGCCCACGGGCTGGACATCGGCCCCTATATCGATTTCGGCGCCTCGCCGCGTGCATCGATCTATCTTGCGTTGGCGAGCAAGGCCTATGCTTTCGTCAACGGCCGTGGCTACGTGACTCCCCAGGACATCAAGTCGATCGGTGCGGACGTGTTGCGCCATCGCGTCCTCATTACCTATGAGGCCGAAGCGGCCGATATCACCGCCGAGGACCTGATCCAACAGATCTTCGACCGCTTGCCTGTTCCCTAGGCGGCGTCCGGGGTTAGTCTGCCATGCTGCCGGTCGAGGTTTTCAAGCAGGTCCGCCAGGTTCATATCCGCACGCGCCGTCTGGTCGATGGAATATTCGCCGGCGAGTATCACAGCGTGTTCAAGGGCCGGGGTATCGAGTTCGCCGAAGTGCGCGAGTATATGCCCGGCGACGATATTCGTACGATCGATTGGAACGTAACCGCCCGTGTCGGGCAACCGTTCGTCAAGCAATATGTCGAGGAGCGTGAGCTCACCGTCATGTTGCTTGTCGATATGAGTGCATCCGGGCAATTTGGTACGGTCTCGCGACTGAAGAGTGAGATCGCGACCGAGCTCAGCGCCGTCATTGCACTCAGCGCCATCACAAACAACGACAAAGTCGGCATGGCGTTGTTTACCGACAAGGTAGAAAAGTTCATCCCGCCGCAAAAGGGCAAGAATCGTGCGCTCAGGCTGATCCGCGAGCTGTTGACCTTCGAGCCCGAGAGCAAGGGTACCGATATCGGCAGCGCCATGGAGTATCTCCACACGGTGACCAACCGGCGCGCCGTGGTTTTCGTCATTTCCGATTTCTTCGGCGATTCGTTCGACAAGCCGCTGCGCCTCTTGCACCGGCGCCATGACGTCATACCGGTCTGCCTCATCGATCGCCGTGACATGGAACTGCCTGCGGTCGGCTTTGTGCGCCTGCACGACCTGGAAAGCGGCCAGGAAGTGTTGGTGGATACCGACAGTGCCGCGGTTCGCGCTCATTTCAGTGATTCCCGACGCAAGGCGGCGCAGGAAAGAAAGCGCATGTTCCGGTCGATGGGGCTCGATTCGATCGACGTGCATACGGATGAAACCTATGTCGGCCCGCTCATGCGCTTCTTCCGCAGGCGCGAACGCCGTCTGGGGGAAGGCCGATGACAGCACAGGTGTATGACGGGAACTGGTCGGCATGAGGCTCGAGAGCCCGTTCATGCTGTTGCTATTGTTTCTGGTGCCGTTGCTCTTCCATTTTTCGCGGCGCTTTGGGCGGCAAGCGACGGTCGATTATCCGACATTGGGCGAGCTTGCCGGGTTGCCTCCAACTTTCATGACGCGCCTGCGCATCGCCTTGCCCTATCTCCGGCTATTGGCGCTCATTCTCTGCATCGTGGCCTTGGCGCGTCCGCAGTGGGGACAACAGGTCACGCGCATCTATCGGGACGGCATCGGCATCGTCATGGTCGTCGATATTTCGAGCAGTATGGCGGCGCTGGATCTGCAAATCGGCGACGAGCCCGCCAATCGCCTGGATATGGTGAAGGAAACCTTCCGTGCCTTTGTCACGGGCGGAGAGGTCCAAGAGGCGACCGATGACAGCGAGACGCCTTCCGGCCGCGAGGGCGACATGATCGGCATGGTCACGTTTGCCCGCTTCAGCGACAATTTGAGCCCTCTGACGCTCGACCATGAAGCCCTGCTCGGTGCCCTGGAAGAAGTCACCATCGTGCAATTGCCCGAGGAGGACGGCACCGCCATCGGCGATGCGGTGATCATGGGCGCCGAGGTTTTGCAGCGGGCTGGAGGCAAGAGCAAGGTTCTGCTGTTGCTGACTGATGGCAGCAACAATGCCGGCAATACGGACCCGGTCGAGGCCGCGGTGGCGGCCAATGCGCTGGGGGTCAAGATCTATGCCGTTGGCACGGGAACGCGCGGGACCGCAATGACGCCCGTGCGCGACAGTGATGGCGCAGAACCGCGGCTTGCACCGGTCCAGGTGTTCATCGACGAACACACGTTGACACAGATGGCTACCACGACTGGCGGGCAATATTTCCGCGCCACCGATGGCGAGGCCCTGCAGGAGATTTATGCCGAGATCGATCGTCTGGAGAAATCGACCAACATTGCCGAACAGTATCAGCGATATCTGGAGGGTTACCCTATCCTTGTATTCGCAGTCTTGATCCTGTTGGTGTTTGAAGGCGTGCTGGTCAACACGCGCCTGCGGGCTCTGCCATGATGCTCGGCCATGCAGAGTATGCGGGCCTGCTGTTGCTGGTTCCCATCCTGGCTGGGTTCTACGTCTGGGGTTTTCGGCGCAGGCGCCAGGCCCTATCGGCTTTTGTCGCCCTGGCAATAGCACCGCGACTGGTTGGCAGTTACAGCTGGACCAGGCGCGTGGCGAAGGCCATCTGTATCGTCGCCGCGGTAGGCTTTCTCGCCATCGCCCTCATGCAGCCGCAATGGGGCAAGGACCTCGAGGACACCTCGCGCCGTGGCCGCGACATCTTCATCTTGCTCGACGTCAGTCTGAGCATGTTGGCAGAGGATTCGGATCCCAACCGACTGGAAGCCGCCAAGGCCGGTATCGTCTCTTTCGTTGATGCCATGCGCCAGTTTGGCGGCAACAGGCTTGCGCTCGTTACTTTCGCCGGCCGCGCCAGCTTGCAAAGCCCGCTGACTCTGGACTATGATTTCTTCCTCAATCGGCTGCAACTTGTCAGCCCCGAGAGCGTGGAACGCCGCGGCAGTTCGATCGGCAGCGCGATCCAGAAGACGCTTTATGGGTTTGGCGCCATCGACCCCACCTATACCGACATCATCATCATCAGTGATGGAGAAGATCACGGCAGCGGACCTATCGACGCTGCGAAGACCGCCGCCGACGAGGGGGTCAGCGTCTATACTGTTGGTGTAGGGGATGCCAGCGAAGGTGCGCGCATTCCTATCGAGGCCAGCGGTGGCCAGCGCAGTTATCTGCGTTACGAAGGCGCGGACGTGGTCTCGGTCATGAAGGAAATGGTGCTGCGGGACATGGCGCGCCTCGGTGGCGGCGCGTATGTGCGGGCACGTACGGATCCGGTCGATTTCATCAGTCTGTACGTGGACCATATCGAGGGCAAGGCGCAACGCGACTTGGAGACCTCGGCAAGCGAGGCCTTGATACATCGCTATCATTGGTTCGTAATACTCGCCGTCATATTCCTGACGCTGGAAATGGTCATCAGGGAGCGACCGACGCCGGTTGAGGAGGCCTGACCCATGCGGATAGCTATTTCTGCCATTGCCGCTCTGTTTTGCTTGCCGCCCATCGTGTTGGCCCAAGGGATTGAGATCGATTCCCCTTACGATGCAGTGTCGCACGCCAATCAGGCATTTGCGGAGGAGCGCTATCGTGACGCGGCGGACCTCTATGCCATTGCGCTGGCAGACTTGCCGGATGCGCCGGAACTCCACTTCAACCAAGGAAACACCTATTTCAAACTGGGGGATTTGGCCCAGGCGACGGCGGAGTATATGCGCGCCCTGGAGACCGAGTCGCGCCCGTTGGCTGCGCAGGTCTATTACAATTTGGGCAATGTGCATTATCGGCGAGCGATATATGCCATGCGAACCTTCCGCGATGCCGTGGCGCCGATACGCGAGGCGATGCAGAGCTATCGCGATGCCCTGGCACTGGATCCCGATCTGGTCGATGCCATGTACAATTTGGAGCTCGCCGATCGCCTGTTCGACGAGCTATCCAAGCAAAGGGTGGAGCAGCAGGCCAGTCCGCGCATACGTGAGCAATCGACATCGGCCAGCCAAGGCCAGTTCTTCAATGAAGAGGCCGGAGACAAGCCCACCGACAGCCAGGACGAAGAGGCGGAGGCCAATGCTGATTCTGGGGGCGAGCAAGGCGAGTCTGCGCCTCAGGGGCCGCCGCCGGACGATCAAGCCGCACAGGCCGACCCGGATGGGGAGCAGCGAGACATGTCGGCGGAGGAAGCGCAGGAGATGGTCGATCTTGTGCGTGACAAGGCGCAGGCGGCGGAAGCCATGCGCCAGCAATGGCGTCAGGCGCGCATGCACGATTCAGCGGCGGAGAAGCCTTGGTAGGGATGCCATCGCGGTAGTCGCGATCTCTCGTCGCAACGTCCTACCGAGAGCTGGCCATGAACATTCTCTTCATTCATCAGAATTTTCCGGCCCAATACCGTCACGTGGCGCTCTCCTATGCCCGTGAGGGCGGTCACGGCCTGGTTGCCATCGCCATGGCATCGGCGGGCCGGGTGAGGGGGGTCCGCAACGCGCTCTATTCGCTGCGTGAGATCAGCAACAAGAGCGCCAACCCATTCGTTCGCGATTACGAAACCAAGGTGCGCCACGGCCAGGCGGTGTTTCGGGTGGCGAGCGCGTTGAAGCAAAAGGGCTTTCAGCCGGATGTCATCGTGGCCCACCCGGGTTGGGGGGAGGACATGTATG
>CAZKTK010000078.1:0-10085 GCA_964555535.1 uncultured Rhodospirillaceae bacterium | reverse complement strand
GCATCGTCGGCACCGTCAAGGAAGGGCTCACCGGCGAACCGTCGGGACCCGCGGCGCCCACCAAGTATTACTTTCCCATCCACCCCGACACCCGGGCCCACTACCTCGAACAACTCGAAGCGATTCCCAACATCAGCCCCGAGAACGACAACAAGCAATCGCACCTGCTGCCCCTTTTGGTGTATTGGGGTCCGTTGATCATTATTGCGTTGCTGATCTATTTTTTCGTATTCCGTTCGATCCGCAACGCCGGCTCCGGGCCCGGCGGCATGCTGGGCAGCTTCGGCCGTTCGCGGCACCGGGTGATGAACAAGGAACACTCGAGCGTCACGCTCGAGGACGTCGCCGGCATCGACGAGGCCAAGGAAGAGCTGGGCGAGATCATCGAGTTTCTCAAGAACCCCAAGAAGTTTCAGCGGTTGGGCGGCCGGGTGCCCCGCGGCGTGCTGCTGATCGGCAGCCCCGGCTGCGGCAAGACCCTGCTGGCCAAGGCCGTCGCCGGCGAAGCGGACGTGCCGTTCTTCTCGATCAGCGGCAGCGACTTCGTCGAGATGTTCGTCGGCGTGGGCGCCTCCAGGGTGAGGGACCTGTTCGATCAGGCCAAGCGCAACTCGCCGTGTATCGTGTTCGTGGACGAGATAGACGCTGTCGGCAGGCACCGCGGGGCGGGCCTCGGCGGCGGACACGACGAGCGCGAGCAGACCCTGAACCAGATCCTGAGCGAGATGGACGGCTTTGCCGGTCATGAGGCTGTCATCGTGCTCGCCGCCACCAACCGCCCCGACGTGCTCGACCCGGCGCTGCTCAGGCCGGGACGCTTCGACCGCCACGTGACCCTAGAGCTGCCCGATCGCCCGGCCCGCGAGGCCATCCTCGCCGTGCACACCCGCAAGGTGCCCGTCGCAGACGATGTCGATCTGGCCACGGTCGCCGCCGGCACGCCGGGCTTTTCCGGCGCGGACCTCAAGAACCTGGTCAACGAGGCGGCGATGGCGGCGGCGCGCGACGGCGTCGACCGCGTCACCATGGCCCATTTCGACGCCATGCGCGATCGTTTGCTCATGGGCTCGGTACGCACCCTTGCCATTCAGCCCGACGAGCACCACCGCCTGGCGGTGCACGAGGCAGGGCACACGGCGGTGGCGCATTTCCTGCCCAAGGCGGATTCGCTCTACAAGGTCACGATCATTCCCCGCGGCCGGGCGCTCGGCGGCACCCACATGCTGCCCGAGACCGAGCGCCACACCTTGCCGGAGGACTATCTGCGCGACCGTCTCGCGGTCAGCCTCGGCGGCCGTGTGGCGGAGGCCATGCTGATCGGCTCGGTCAGCTCCGGCGCCGACGACGACATTGCCCAGGCGACCAAGCTCGCCCGAGCCATGGTCGCCCGCTGGGGCATGGACGAGGATGTCGGCCCAGTGGACCTGCGCCAGGGCGACGAGCATCCCTTCCTGGGGCGTGAGATCGCCCAGCCGCGCCAATACAGCGAGGCCACCGCACACGAGGTCGACGAGGCGGTGGCCCGCCTGCTCGGCGAGGCCGAGGACCGTGCGGCGGAGATCATCAAATCCCATGCAGAGGCCATCGAAGCCCTGATCGCGGCACTGGAAGAGCACGAGACCCTGGACCGCGATGCCATCGAGAGCCACCTTGGCCCCGCCCACGGAGTCGACGCCGCGGCGGAATAGGGCGCTTTTCACAGTGCCTCGATATGTGCCCTCACGGCGGTCATGGCAGGCGCCAGGGCCGGATAGTTCGCCTCTATAGCCTCCCAGTCGCCGGCCTTGCCGGCAGCTTCGAGGCAATCGCAGAGGTCGGCCAGGGCCTCGGCGCCGATGGCACGTGAGGCGGATTTGAGCTTGTGGGCGGCTGCGGCAACCTCGGCTGCCGAGGTCTCGCCATAGGCGGCATCGATTTCCTCGACGATATCCAGCGCCGGCGCGACATAGTCGCCGAGCACTTCCTTGATCAGATCGTCGTCCTCGCCGAAGCTCTCACGCAGGAAAACGGGATCGACGGCCGCGCCCTCGCTGCGCCTCGGCGAAACTGTCGCCGGTTCGGCCACCTCTGCGCCGCCACTGCCCGCCGGCATCCATTTCTCCAGCGTTGCTTGCAGCGCCGGCATCGCCACCGGTTTCGACAGATAGTCGTCCATGCCGGCAGCGATGCAGCGTTCGGCCTCGCCCTGCAATGCGTTGGCGGTGATGGCGATGATACGGGCGCGTTCGGTCCTGTCGACCTCGTCACTGCGGATCGCCGCTGTCAGCTCGAAGCCGTCCATGTTGGGCATATGGCAATCGGTCAACAGCAGGGCATAGGGTTTGCTGCGCCAGGCCTCGAGCGCCAACGCGCCATCATCGGCGATCTCGCAGGCATAGCCGAGACTTGCCAGCTGGCGGCGGATGACATCTTGATTGGTGACATTGTCCTCGGCCAGCAGGATCAGTTCGCCCCGCGCCAAGGCGTCCTCCGGCGTCGGCGCCTGGCGCCTTGCCTGCGGCCGCGCCTCCTCTGCATCGTCTGCCTGCGGACTGGCGCGCCCGGCGGCGATCGCCACGGCCCGCAGCAGGCCAGCGCAGCGGATCGGGTTGGCATCGACGAAGGTGACGTCTTCAAGGTCGTCGAGCGGCCCCGTCTCGGACGATCGGATGCGCGCCATCACCAAGTGCCGGTCGCTGCCGCCATAGGTCTCCGCCAGCGCCAGCGCCGCCTGTGTATCGCCGGCCTCAGCCAGAACCACGACATCCGCTGACCCGTCCTCGGCCAGCGCTGCCCCGGCTGCGGCCAGAGTGGTCTCGCAGGCCCGACGCTCAGCCTCGCTGCTGCCGACCACCAGCACCGTGAGACCCGAGAGCTCGAAGGCGTGCGCCTCGCTGCGCCCCCCCTTTGCAACAGCAAAAGGTAGGGTGACATGGAAGGTCGAGCCAACGCCCGGCGCGCTTTCGACGCCGATCTCGCCGCCCATCATTTCTGCCAGGCGCTGGCAGATGGTCAGCCCCAGCCCGGTGCCGCCGAACTTGCGCGTGGTCGAAGTCTCGGCCTGGCTAAAAGCCTGGAACAGTTTCGTCTGGGCTTCCTCGGAGATGCCGATACCATTGTCGATGATCGAGAAGCGAACCAGAATCTCGTCGCCGGCATCACGCAGATCGGCGCGCGCCACCACCTCGCCCTCTTCGGTGAACTTGATGGCATTGCCGATGAGATTGAACATGATCTGGCGCACCCGGACCTGGTCGCCCGAAACCAGAGCCGGAATGCGCGGATCGATGTGGCTGACGAGCCGCAGGCCTTTGTTTGCGGCGTTGACCCCAAGGGTGGCGGCGGCGCCCTCGACCACGTCGGTCACCGACATCGGGATATGCTCGATCTCCAGCTTGCCCGCTTCCATCTTGGAGAAGTCGAGAATGTCATTGATGATGGTGAGCAGCGAGCCGCCCGAGTCGCGGATGGTATTCAGCATCTGCCGCTGTTCGCCGCCGAGCCCGGTGTCCGCCAACAGATCGGCCATGCCGATGACGCCATTCATCGGCGTTCTGATTTCATGGCTCATGGTTGCCAGAAATGTCGCCTTGGCCTTGGTCGCCTCCTCTGCCGCCGCCTTGGCCGCGCGCAGGTCGATCCAGGCACGGCGGACCCGTTCGACTGCCGCCAGGGAGAACAGCACCAGCAGGAAGACGAGGAATTCGGGCAGCAGCGAGGCCAGAACTTCGCTGCGCAGCGCGCCATTGCGGACCGAATAGAGATAGCGCCACGGTGCGCCCGCCATATCGAAGACAAGGAGGCGACCATCACCTGAACGGGCGAACATGCCCGGGCTTGCCAGCGCCAACGCGCGCTCCTCGATGGCCAGGAAAGCCGGCAGCGCATCGGCAACCAATTGACTGCTGTCGTCGCCCGACCGGGATGCGACAGGATGGACAACGACTTGCCCGTGGTCGTTATGGAGGAAGGCCAGTCCGATCTCCGGCTGGTGGTCGGCAACGAACTGCCCGAGCACATCGAGCGTAATGTCCAATGCCACGGTGCCGCGGAACGCGTCCCCCTCATAGACCGGTGCGCCACACGTCACCATCCGGCCCAAGCCATAGGTGTCGACATAGGCTTCGGTCCAGAAGACCTCTCGGTCCGGGTTGTTTTCCGGCAGCCCGAGCGTATAGAACTCGAGCGCGTTCAACTCGTCGGTCCAGTGGGAGGTCTCGGTCGAGACCCATGGCGCTATGTTCTGGAACTTCCGCCGCAACGTGTAGTACGCCCATCCGATATCGGGCAAAGTCCGGGTCGCTGCCTCAAAATGCGGGTTGAGCGAGAACGCCATGGCGAGTTCGCGGCGGTGAGACGCATCAAGATCGGAAAGCTCGCCAACACCGTTCAAATTGCCGATATGGTCCGTGAGCAGCGGCGCCGGAGGCTCGTCGAGCGCAAAGCCTTCGAAATGTTGGGATCGCTTGAGGGCCTCGTCTATCAGAAATGCCTCAAGCTCGGTATTTAGCGCGCTATTATTGAAATAATATTGTGATGCCAACCGGATATTCTCGATCTGATCGACAGACCTGCTGATGATGCGGTTGAGCTGTTGAACCGAATCTTGATTCTTCAAAAACAGAGACTCAAGCTTGTCGTCTCGGATGCCATGATACTGATAGGCCAGGAACGCAAGCGCTATGGCGATTACGCTGCCATACACCGCGTGATGACTCCGCACCGGGAAGTGACGAATATTGCTATCGGCACCGTGTTCCATCAGAACCGGTTCAATAACGGCACGTTATCGCCATTCCGAACTGCGTCCAAAGCGCCCACCGCAAGCGAAGTCGCCTCGAAGTATAACGGATAGTGGCGACAAGCCAATCGCCCCCGGCAGGCAATACTGGGAGCTGCGGTAGCGCGGGAACGATCGCGTGTGGCGCGACTCGGTTGTCACACCAAGAGCGCAAGCTTTCCCCTCGCGCCGCCGGTTCGTGATCAGCCCGATTTGACCGCGATCTTCTTGGTCTTGCGCTTGGCCTTGGTGGGTTTGGGCACGGTCACATGCAGCACGCCGTTGCTGAACTCGGCGGCGATCTTCGCCGTGTCGATGTCGCGGGGCAGCGTGATGGCGCGTCGGAAGGAACCGTAGGCGCGTTCGACCAGGTGATAGTCCTTCTTCTCCTCTTCCTTCTTATCGCGCTTTTCGCCCTTGATGGTCAGCACACCGTCGTCGAGCTCGACGGAGACATCCTTCTCCTCTATGCCCGGCAGCTCGGCGCTGACCTCGATGGCGTCATCGGTTTCGCTGACATCAATGGCCGGGGCCAGCATCCCGGTGGCGCTCTCGCCTCCCTGCATGTCGCGGCCGAAAGCGGTCAGCATGCGATCGATTTCCCCGTGCAGGGTGTGGAAGGGATCGGCCTTCGGATCGCCGACCCGCCACGGCCTGTTCCATAATGTTGGCAGCATGGCTCTGATCCTCCTGGTTTTCACAGCGGATCGCCGGCCGCGTCATCCGGCAGGCGCCGACGACCGCTTCCATACAGCCGAGATTCTAGCCATTTCGCTGCTCAGGCGCTTTGACGCCGGTCAAGCGTGCGCCGCCCCAAAATCCCTCGACCCACCGGCATCAGAGCCGCATTCTTGTGCACGCCTATTCCATCTAGTCCTGAAGGGCCCTAGTTCGTGGCTTCCGGAAGCCCGGCCTTGCGCAGCCCATCCGCCAGGCGGTCGATCACGTCATCCTCGTAGTTCCAAAGCCGGTGCATCTCGACCATGGTCTGGATGGAATAGCCCGGATACAGCTCCCGCAGCGTCGAGACCGCTTCGGCGGCCTCATCCATCATGCCGACCTGGGCATAGGCCACCGCCAGGACTTGATGGGTCCAGAAAAATCCGGGCATGTCCAACTTCAAGGCCGCCGCCAGCGCTTCGTCGTCATTGCCTTGCCGGTAGGCGTCATAAAAATAGGGGAAGTGGTACCAAGTGTGATGATGCGGGTTGAGTGCGATAGCCTTATCCATGAGCGAAATACCGCGCTCCCAGCTGCCGCTGTAAGAAAGGTAATGGCCCACGGTGGCGGCCATCGTTGCATCATTGGGGGAGGAGTTGGAGCGCTCGATCGATTTCAGAATGAAATAGCGGCATGTTGTGCTTGTAAAACGCGACTTTCGCCAAAATCAGTCGAGACCATGCGAAGGTTGCATCCAAGTCAATTGCACGCTTAATATACTCTTGTGCTCGATCCATCGGGGGCCGCAAATTGGGTCGCGGATTGTAACCATATAGCATTTCATCGATTGTGATGTTACCAAGCGCTGACCACGCCGGCGCGTAGCTCGGATCATCTTCTGTGACTTTTTCGAGACAGGTGCGGGCACTGAGGTGAACATCCGGCGTAATGACCCGCCAGTACTCTGCCGCTTGCAGCACACATTCATAGCTCGATAACGCTTCTGGTGCCTTCGTCTCCATGTCCCGAAGCTCAAATATGTCCATGGCGCCACTGGAACTCGCGATTGCGCCAGCGACGCTTTCGGCAATATCATCCTGGATTGAGAATATATCCCCGGCGGTCAGGTCTCGGTCGTAGCGCTCTGCCCAAACTTGCGTGGCGCCTTCGGCTTCGAAGAGCTGAGCGGTAACGCGGATGGTGTTCTCCAATCGACGAACGCTGCCTTGCAAGACAAAGGTTGCGCCGAGTGCGGCGCCAACGTCGGAAACATCGACATCATCGGCCTGATATTTGAAGGACGAGTTGCTCGCAATGACCCCGAGAACCGGAAACTGGGCAAGGCGGGTAAGAATGTCCTCGGTCACGCCACGGGCGAAATATTCGTGTTCTGGATCGCCGCTGAGACTCTTGAACGGCAGCACCGCAATGATGCGCTCCAGAGGCATGGCGAGGGCAGGATCTTCTGTCGGTGTTCCGTCTGCCTGCACCATTTGCGGCGTCTCGACGCGGATCGTGGTTCCCCAGATCGCGAGGCCGGCCAAGACGGCAAGCCCGACGGCCAATCCTGCCACCAACTTGGGCTTGCGAAGCGCTTTGGGCGCCCGTCCGACGGACAATGCGGAAGAGTCGGCCGGTCCATCCGGCAACACCCGATAGGCCTGCACCGGGTTCTTCACGTTCTTGACGTCGTGGATGCCGGCATCGGCGAAGCCGATATCGAGGCGGTCGCGAAGCGCGCCATGCACCAGGTCCGATACGATGATCGAGCCTGGCTCGGCCAGACCCTCCAGACGCGCCGCGATGTTCACGCCATCGCCGTATATGCTGCCGTCGCTCTTCTCGCGTATGTCTCCCAGGTGCAAACCGATGCGGAAATGCATCCGGCGGGTTTCCGGCAATGGTTCGTTTGCTGTCGTGAGGCGGTCCTGAATGGCGACAGAAGCGAGGACGGCACCCTCGGTGGTCTCGAAGACGGCCAGCACGCTGTCGCCGGCCGTATCCACGACGCGGCCCTGGTTGGCCTCGATATTCTCCACGAATACGGCACGTGCCGCATCGAGCGCATCGATGGTCGCCTGCTCGTCGTCTGCCATCAGCCGCGTATAGCCGACGGCATCGGCTGCCAGAATGGCTGCGACCCTTTGTCTGACGCTCTCCTCGGCCATGGTGTGCCCCTCCCGGACATGTCTCCAACCCACCAGCCGATATTTCGTTCCAGGATATGGTCTGGTGAGGCATGGCACAACCTCGCCGCCAGGGCATGTCTCGATGCAATCCGAAACCACCACAGTCTTGGCCCCAGAGCTCGAATTGCCGCATTGACGCAAATCCCATGCCCGCGCGAAGATGGCACGAGCCCAATTCAAGTGAGGTCGCCCATGTCCCGGCCGCGCGCTTTGAAGCCCTCGGCGCTCCGGCGCCGCGTCGCACGCTCTTCGCTGCGCTTTCGCAGCACCAGCCAGCTCGAGGACCTCGACGAGGTAATCGGCCAGCCGCGGGCGACCGAGGCGCTCGATTTCGGCATCGCCATCGATCAGCCGGGATTCAACCTGTTTGCCTACGGTCCGGCGGAGACCGGCTTGCGCCAGGTGGTCCGCGGCGCCCTGCACGCCCATGCGCAAGGTCAGCCGGTACCGGACGACTGGATCTACGTGTTCAATTTCGACGATGCGCACAAGCCGCTCGCCATCACCCTGCCGCCTGGCCGCGGCGGCGCGTTCCGAAGCGACATGGATCAGCTCGTCGAGACCCTGGGCAGCACCATACCGGCTGCCTTCGACAGCGAGGAATACCGCGCCCGCGTCAGCGCCTTCGAGGACGAGGTGAAGGCGGTCCAGCAGGCGGCGTTGAAGGAGATCGAGGAGCGCGCCAAGGCGCAGCATATTGCCCTCATCAACACGCCGGTCGGCATGGGCTTCGCGCCGGTCAAGGGCGACGAGGTGATCAGCCCGGAAGTTTTCGCCAAGCTGCCGGCATCGGAGCGCGAGCGCATCACCAAGCAGATAGAGGCGCTGCAGGAGGACCTGCAGAACGCCATGCGCGAGCTGCCGCGCCTGGTGCAGGGGGCGCGCGACAAGCTGCGCGATCTCGACCGCGAGGTCACGGCCTTCGCCGTCGGCCACCTTATGGAAGCGCTCCGCGCCAAATATGCCGATATCGAGGCGATAGTGGCGCATCTGCGCCGGGTGCAGGACGACGTGATCGAGAATGCCGCCCTGTTCCGTCCCATGCCGAAAGGCGAGGAGCAAGGTCTTTTGCCGGTCGAGGGCCGTGCCCAGGCAGCACAGACAGTGGGCCGCTATCGGGTCAATCTGCTGGTGGACAACAGCCGCTGCGAGGGGGCGCCGGTCATCTACGAGCCCGATCCCAACTACCAGAATCTGGTCGGGCGGGTCGAGCATCAGGCCGAGATGGGCACGCTGGTTGCCGATTTCAGCCTGGTCAAGCCGGGCGCTCTGCACCGCGCCAATGGCGGCTATCTGATCATCGACGCCCGCAGCCTGCTGATGCGCCCGCATGCCTGGGAGGGCCTCAAAGAGGCCTTGCGGGCGGGAGAGGTGCGCATCGAATCCCTCGGCCAGGTCTTCAGCCTGGTAAGCACGGTCTCGCTCGAGCCCGAGCCCATTCCGGTGCAGGTCAAGGTGGTCATGTTCGGGGCGCCGATGCTGTATTACCTGTTGCGCCAGCATGACCCGGATTTTCCCGAACTGTTCAAGGTGGCGGCGGATTTCGACGACCGCATGCCGCGCAACCCCGATACCAGCCTGCTCTATGCCCGTTTCATCGCGACCCAGGCGCGATCGGCGAACTTGCTTCCCTTGAGCCGCGACGCGGTGGCGCTGGTGATCGAGGAAAGCGCGCGCATGGCGGACGATTCCGAGCGCCTGTCCACGCTCACGCGCGAGATCGCCGACCTGCTGGCAGAGGCCGACCATTGGGCCGGTCGCCGCGGGGCGCGCCTGGTCGAGGTCGACGATATGCGCACGGCCCTGGCAGCGCGCCGCCGCCGTGCCGACCGTATTCCCGAGCGCATGCGAGAGCAGATCGAGCGCGGCACGGTGCTGATCGAGACCAGCGGCGCCAAGCCCGGCCAGATCAACGGCCTGGCCGTGATGCAGCTGGGCGGCCATGCCTTCGGCAAGCCATCGCGCATCAGCGCCCGGGTGCGCATGGGCCGTGGCCAGGTCATCGATATCGAACGCGAGGTCAAGCTCGGCGGGCCGACCCATTCCAAAGGCGTCTTGATCCTCTCCAACTTCCTCGCCGCCCGCTATGCCCAGGACGAACCGCTGTCTCTGGCAGCGAGTCTGGTATTCGAGCAGTCCTATGGCGGCGTAGACGGTGACAGTGCCTCCTCGACCGAGCTGTATGCCTTGCTGTCGGCCCTGTCCGGCGTGCCGATCCGACAGGGGATCGCGGTAACGGGCTCGGTCAACCAGTTCGGCGAGGTACAGGCCATCGGCGGGGCCAACGAGAAGATCGAGGGCTTCTTCGATCTCTGTCAGGCGCGTGGCCTGACCGGCGAACAGGGCGTGTTGATCCCGGCCGCCAACGTCAAGCACCTGATGCTGCGCGAGGATGTGGTCGCAGCCGCGGCGGCGGGACAGTTCCAGGTCTGGCCGGTTTCCCACGTCGATGAAGGCATAGAGCTGTTGACAGGCGT
>CAZKTK010000077.1:0-10159 GCA_964555535.1 uncultured Rhodospirillaceae bacterium | reverse complement strand
ACGGCATGAGCGCCGAGGCGATCCTGGGGGGGTGTCGAGATTTGCTAGATTAGAGTAGTGGATGGGCAAACTACGTCACCCATACCAACCGATGAATCACTATGACATAAGCTTAAACCACGATCGCACAGCTAGGTTCAAACGTTCTTGTTCTAATTCATCAGTAGGATTGCAATGAGCAATTGGGCCTCTTAGTAAGGTCAATTGATTGGTGATGCTGCTAACAGCTCGTTGAGACGAGAAAATCGGGTCGAATATGTCCCAATTGTCTGTGATTAGCTGAGATAGTTCACCAAATGTCGTATAATCAACCAGTTCCTCTGAACGCGGTGTTATTCCATTATCAACTTCTTTCTTGTGCCGCCTTGATGCTGGCGCCCGAATATTCTTCTCATCAACCCGGTCACTTTCCCACCAATCCGGGCCTTCAGCTTCAATTATTATATCTTTAATTAGCCGGCGAATGGAATTCTCAAGGCAGAAGAACACCTCATAGAACTCGGACATTCGCGCAGCATATCCGCGCAATTCAGACTCAAATTGTTCATATTCTTGCACTTTCCGGGTATTTGTAGCATTCGGGTAAAGTCCGAGATCAATTCCATGTTGGCTCTCAATATCCTTCAAATCAGTCATGATTTGCACGCCGCTCATGCCGAAGGCCCTAATCAGTCCGTCTGGCCGCCTAGGCATCATCTTCACTCAATAAGTTCTGTTTTAGGCTTCGAAAGATCGCATTGAACACAGCCTGATCGGAGGTAGGCGGGAGGTTCAGATTGATAGTGTAGGCCAAATTCAGTCCAGGGTTACCGCCAGCCAATAATGCGGCATGGCGCACCGAGGAATTCTGAACGGGTTTTGACGTTTCATCACTCGAATCCGTAGTTGCTTGAACCGGTTGGTCTGTTTGCTCTGAAAAATCAGCATGTGTCTTAAGTGCTTTTATGCAACTCACGGTCAGCTTTACTGGATTAGAATCGTGAGCCTGTCCGGTTTCCTCCACAATAAGTCCCAAAAGTTCATCATCTGAAAGATCATGCATGGACTCATTTCGTAAATACAATGGAGCATAAGCATATTGTATTGCTTGCGCGACCGCCTTACCAGAGGAAGCAGGATTTCTAAATTTCCCATATAGTTCAGTGGGTTTCCCATCACCGGAAGAAAAATTGATCTTCTTCAGAAACGCAGTCATTTTATCCCCTGAACCACCTGGGATTTTCAGCATCTTCTTTACAAAATCCTGGCTGACGCGGTCAGGCAACGCGGCTATCCTTATGCCTTTCAGTGCTTTCTCGATATTTCCAGGAGATGTAATATAAGGAAGCGTTGCCATTTTTGATCACCTTTTGCACACTAGATTTTCATATATGAGACACCTTCATGGCAATTTCAACTCGCAAATGTTGTGGAAAATCAGTAACCCGTAGTGCGTTCGATCGCAACTTGCCATTTGGCCAGCATTAACTCCCGCGTTCTTTCTTCCAACACTGGTTCGAAACGGCGATCGCGTTGCCAGCGGTTGGCGATGTCGTCCAGCGAGGTGAAGATGCCCGCCTGCAATCCCGCGAGGTAGGCGGCGCCGAGGGCTGTGGTTTCCATCACGGCGGGGCGGTCGACGGGAATATCCAGGATGTCGGCCATGGTTTGTACAAGCCAATCGTTGGCCACCATGCCGCCATCCACGCGCAGCGCCGACGGGGCGACGCCATCCGCCGCCATGGCAGCGAGCAGGTCGTGCGTTTGGAAGCAGACGGATTCGAGGGCGGCGCGGGCAAGCTCCGCCGGTCCCGTCGCGCGGGTGATGCCGTAGACTGCGCCGCGCGCATCAGGGTCCCAGTGGGGGGCGCCAAGACCCGTGAAGGCCGGAACCAACATGACGCCGCCCGTATCGGATATGCCGCGCGCCAGGCCTTCGGTCTCGGGGGCATTGCTGATGATGCCGAGCCCGTCGCGCAGCCATTGCACCGCGGCACCGGCCACGAAGATCGAGCCCTCGATGGCGTAGGTCGGCTTGCCGTCGAGGCGGTAGGCGACCGTGGTCAGCAGCCGATGCTTGGAGGCGATCGCCTCTTCCCCCGTGTTGAGCAACAGGAACGCACCGGTGCCGTAGGTGCTCTTGACCGCGCCGGGTGCAAAGCAGCCCTGGCCGATGGCGGCGGCCTGCTGGTCGCCGGCAATGCCGAGGATGGGGATGGGCCTGCCGAACAGGTCAGGATCGGTCTCGCCGAAGTCGGCGGCGCTGTCGCGCACCTCGGGCAGGCAGGCGCGGGGCACGCGAAAGGCGTCGAGCAGGTCGTCATTCCAGGCCTGGGCATGAATGTCGAACAGGCTGGTGCGGCTGGCATTGGTCGCTTCGGTCAAATGCGAACGCCCGCCCGTCAGGCGCCAGAGCAGGAACGTGTCCACCGTGCCGAAAGCGAGATCGCCGCTCTCGGCGCGGCCCCGAGCCGACGCCACATGGTCGAGCATCCAGGCGATCTTGGTGGCGGAGAAATAGGGGTCGAGCAACAGGCCCGTGCGCGCCGCCACCGTCTCCTCCAGGCCGTCCGAATGCAGTCCAGCGCAAATGTCCGCCGTGCGCCTGTCCTGCCAGACGATGGCGTTGTGGATCGCCTCGCCAGTGCGGCGGTCCCACAGCAGCGCCGTCTCTCGTTGGTTGGTCAGGCCGATGGCAACGACGCGCCGCCCGCCCTTCTCCGCCTCGGTGAGAGCACTGCGGGAAACTTCCAGCGTCGAGCGCCAGATATCCTCGGGGTCGTGCTCGACCCAACCGGGCTGGGGATATTTCTGCGGAAACTCCTCCTGCGACATCGCCACCACCGCGCCCGCCCCATCGAAAACGATGGCGCGGCTCGAAGTGGTGCCCTGGTCGATGGCGAGAATGAGTGGGTCGTCGGCCATGGACTGGGTTATATCAAGACGTCATGACTTTCTGGCGTGAAAAGGCGATGACGGATATGAGCCCGGCGGAGTGGGAAATGCTCTGCGACGGCTGCGGCCTGTGCTGCCAGATCCGTGTCGAGGACGAGGATACGGGTGAGATGGCGCTCTCCGATGCGGCCTGCCGCCTGCTCGACCTCGAGACCCACAATTGCAGCGATTACGCCAATCGGCGCGCGTGTGTGCCGGACTGCGTCAAGGTGCGGCCGGAGAACGTGCTCAAGCTGGACTGGCTGCCCCACACCTGCGCCTACCGCCTGGTGGCCCAAGGCTACGACCTGCCCGACTGGCACCATCTGATCTGCGGCGACCGCGAAAGGGTCCACACGGAAGGCCCCTCCATGCGCGGCGACCTGGTCAGCGAAGACGATGTCACGTGGGAGGATTAGGCGAACGGCGTCTTGAACACCTTGTAACGGTCTTCCGAGCGCAGCAGCAGCTCCACCGCCGCCCCTTCGCGGACGATGGTCAGGGGCACCGTGACGCCAGCCTCGCCGAGGCTCCAAATCCGCTCGTAGAAATCCGCAAGATCCGAAACCGGATGCTTGGCCACGCGCAGCACCACATCTCCCGCCGCCACGCCGCCGCGGGCGGCGGGGCTGTTGTCCGCGACATGGGTCACCAGCAAGGCCCCTTGCGTGTCCATGGTGAAGACACCGAGCCAGGGCCGCGACGGCCGGTCCACGCGTCCATTGGCAACCAATTGTTCGAGGATGGGCGAGAGCAGCTCCGTGGGTACGAACATATTGCCCTGGCTGGGCTGTTGCTCGGCAGCATCCTCAACAAGCAGCGAGCCGATGCCACCGACCTTGCCGTCATTGCCGATCAGGGCCGAGCCGCTCCAATTGGGATAGGCCGGCGTGGTAAAAATGGCGTCGTCGAGTTGGTACTCCCAGTACCCGGCGAAGGGCCGCCGCGACGCCACCGTCACGGCCATGGCGCGTTCGCGCCCGCCGCGCCCGGCGACGAGGGCCGGCTTGCCCTGCCCCAGTGCCGCCGTGCCGCCAAGCGGTGCCGGGGCGATGCCGAGCGGCGCGCCGGCACGGGCCAGACCGAAACCGGTCTCGAAATCGTAACCGATGAAATCCGCCTCGACCCAGCGGCCTTCGGAATCCGCGATCTCGATAGCGGCACATTCCAGCATCAGATAGCCGATGGTCAGCGCCAGGCCGCTGTCATCGATGATGACCGCGTTGCCCTCGCGCTCGGTCCCCAGCACCGGCGCGGTTTGCGCCTCGTCGGGAATCTCGGTGCGCAGGCCGGTGACCGCCATGACTGCCGCCTCGGCCCGCTCGGGCAGTTCAGGCACCCCCACGCCCCCCGCAGGGCCCAGGGTCTGCATCAGTTTCTCGGGCTTGTGCCCGTTGATCTTCTTGTCGTCAGCCATGCTCCGCCGCCGTGCCAGTTGTCTGCGCGTCGGAGTATACCCATTCGCACAAAAGAAAGGGCCGCCTCTTGCGAGGCGGCCCGAGTTGTTTTGCTGTGATCTCTTATGCGTCGCGAATGTCCTCCGGGTGGATCGGCAGCTGACGCAGCCGCTTGCCGGTGGCATTGAAGATCGCGTTGGCCAAGGCCGGGGCATAGGGCGGCACGCCGGGCTCACCAACACCGCAGGGGCGATGATCGATGAACTCTTCGGCGATATGCACCCGCACGTCCAAGGGCGCATCGGTGATGCGCGTGATCGGGTAATCGTCGAAGTTGCCCTGGTCGACCGCACCCGCGGTGGTGCTGATGAGGCCATGACGGGCTACGGTGTTGCCGTAGATCGCCGCGCCCTCGACCTGCTTGCGGATGCCCTCGGGATTCACGTAGCGCCCGGCATCGAAGACGATGTCCACCTGCGGGATGCTGATGCTGTTGTCATCATGCACCACCACGCGCACCGCGGTTGCCACATAGCTGTGGAAGCAACGGTGGGCGGCCAGGCCGATACCGTGACCGGCAGGCAGATCCTTGCCGTAGCCGGCCTTCTCGGCGACCAGCTTCAGCGCATTCGATAGACGACCGGTGAGAATCGGCCACTTTTCGATGGGATCGCCATAGTTCCAGTACTCCTCGACACCATCAGCGGCAAGATCCATCTCGGCCGGCTCACCGATCAGCTCGAGCAGGAACTCGAGAGGATCGCGGCCCGCTTCGTGCGCCAGCTCGTTGGCCATGCAGTTCATGGCGAAGGCATGCTGGATGTTGTTCACGGAGCGATACCAGCCGATGCGGATCATGGCGTCCGCCTCGCCGTTCTCGAAGCGGATGTTCGGGATGGCGTTGTAGGGCATATCGTTGTAGCCTAGGCCATACTCGATGCCGAAGCCGTGCTTCTGATCCGGCACCCAAAGGGCGAGGATCGAAGGCCAGGCACCGGAGTGCTTCCACGCCGTGACCTTGCCGTTGGCGTCAAGGCCGGCCTTGACCACCTGGGCACTGGCCGTGTGGTAGTAGCCGTGACGGATGTCGTCTTCGCGGGTCCACTGCATGCGCACCGGCGAGCCGATCATCTTCGACAGGATTGCCGCTTCGCAGGCAAAGTCGCACTGCGACTTCCGCCCGAAGCCGCCGCCGAGCAGGGTGACGTAGCACTCCACGTCTTCCTTCTCGATGCCGAGGGCCTCCGCCACATATTGGCGGGTCTCGTTCGGCGCCTGGGTCGCCGAGTGCACTTGCACCGGGCTAACATTGGCGTCGACGATGGCGACCATCGGCTCCATGGTGGTGTGGATGAAGTAGGGCACGAAATATTCGCGCTCGATCACCTTGTCGGCAGCCGCCAGAGCCGCATCCACGTCGCCGCGGTCGCGCACCACATCGCCGCCGGCACGGGCCGAGGCACGCAGCTTGTCGTTATAGGTGCTCGAATCATGGGCGACGTTCGGGCCCATGTCCCACTCGATCTGGAGCTTGCGGCGGCCTTCCATCACTGACCAGGTATTGGTGCCGATCACGGCCACGCCGCCAAGGGCGCGGAATTCCGCCGCCTTGTCATCGGCAAGCGCCGGGATCTCGACCACACGCTCGACGCCTTGCACGGCGAGAGCCTCGCTGGCGTCGAAAGACTTCACCTTGCCGCGATAGACCGGGCAACGGGCAACCACGGCGATCTTCATGCCGGGGATGTTGACATCGGCGCCGTAGACCGCGCCGCCGGTGGTGATGTCGTAATTGTCCACATTATCGAGATCGCGGCCGATGTAGCGCCACTCGGACGAATCCTTGAGCGGTACGGATTCCGCGGTCTCCAGACCCGATGCGATATCGACGACTTCGCCGAAATCGACGGAATCGCCGGTGTCGGAGTGATGCAGGCGGTGATCCTTGGCGTAGACCATGCCGGGATCGACGCCCCACTTCTGTGCCGCGGCCCGAACCAGCACATCGCGCGCCTGAGCGCCAAGCTCGCGCATGACGTCGAAGTGATGACGGGTCGAACGCGAGCCGTCCGTGTTCTGGCCGTCCTGGCCTGCCGGGTCATAGACCTCCGGATTGCCGGGTGCCTGCCAGATCTTGCAGCGGTTCCAGTCGGCTTCCAGTTCGTCCGCGAGCAGCATGGGAATGCCCGTGCGCACGCCCTGGCCCATCTCGCTGCGGCTGCAGGTGATGGTCACCGTACCGTCGGCATCTATGCTGACAAAAGCGTTGGGCGACGCCATGTCGCCGGCCGCCATGACCTGGGCGGCAAAACCGCCCGGAACGATCTTGGCGCCAAGAACGAGACCCGCGGTCGCGCCGGTACCCTTGAGAACATCTCGGCGGCTGACGTTGAAAATATGGGTCATTGTCAGACCTCCTTCGCAGCCGTGCGCACCGCAGCGAAGATTCGCTGATAGGTGCCGCAGCGGCAGATGTTTCCGTCCATGCCGTCCAGAATCTCCTGATCGGTGGGATCGGGGTTGGCGGACAGCAGGGCCGCCGCGTTCATGATCTGGCCGGCCTGGCAATAGCCGCACTGGGCGACGTTTTCCGTCCGCCAGGCGCGCTGTACCGGATGATTGCCGTTGGGGTCGAGGCCTTCGATGGTGATCACGTCGGACCCCTCGGCCATCGCCACCGGCGTTACGCAGCTGCGCACCGCCTCGCCGTTAAGGTGCATGGTACAGGCGCCGCAAAGCCCGGCACCGCATGCGAATTTGCTCCCCGATAAGCCGAGCTCATCCCGGACATACCAGAGAAGGGGCATTTCCGGGTCGCCGTTGAACTGGCGACTCACCCCGTTGACACGAAGACTGATCATGCGTTGAAGCTCCCTGTTTCTCCCTGACCGTTGTCAACAAACAGCCACCGTGCGATTCCACGCGAATAAGGAGAAACCAGGATATGCGACAGGTCTCGGCAATAACCGAGTCGGTACCTGCACCATTAGCGCCCACGCCCTCCACTCGCCTCTCTCGCAAAGAGGCCGTGCGCCCCGGTCGTACGATCCCGCGTCCCCCGTCGAGACTGCGGCGCGGCGCCAATCTATACAGGACACCACACCGTAATCAACCGCAATTTGCGCAATTTGGCGTGATCGAATTGCCCAATTTTTCTAGGGACTTATACCCACCTCAAAGATAAGTGTATTACTAGGGTATTAGGAGAAACTCATTCTAAAGGCACCCTCATGGCGACTGCCTGCATAACGTATTCCCATATCGGGTTAAGATACTCCCATGCCTAACGCAAACCTGTTGTGGGGTCATCGGATGCGCTGGGGTTTGTAAGACCCAGGACCGGTATGGCTCGGGACAGTGCTAATGCCTGCGCCGACTTCCCGGCCTACGACATCAGGATGAATCGTCAGCATCGCAATGGCTGACGCTGCCGGGAACATGGCAAGCAAACTGGAAGCTCTGCAGACCGGATTCCTGTCCAAGCTGCAACACCAGCTGAATGAGGCGATTCCAGACGACGGCGGAAGCGCTCGAGCAGGTCAGGGCGTTCCAACCTGACATGAACGATACCCATTGGCTTAGGGTGGGCGACCGGGTGATATTGGCCGACGATGCGCCTTGTTGCCGACCGCTTACGCCTTCTCTACCCGCACCGCGCAGTATTTCAGCTCGGGGATCTTGCCGACGGGGTCTAGGGCGGGGTTGGTGAGCAGGTTGGCTGCCGCTTCGGCGTAGCAAAATGGGACAAAGACGGCGCCTTCGGGAATACGGTCGGCCAAGCGCGCGGCGAGCGTGATGGCGCCGCGGCGCGTGATCAGATGCACGGTGTCGCCGGCTGCAATGCCGAGGCGGACGGCATCGCCGGGCGCCATTTCGCAGACAGCCTCCGGTTCCAGAGCGTTGAGAATCTTGGCCCGGCGAGTCATCTGGCCGGTGTGCCAATGTTCGAGCTGGCGGCCGGTGGTGAGCACGAAGGGATAGGCCTCGTCGGGCATTTCGTCGGGCGGCACCAGGCCTGCCGGCACGAACAGGCCGCGGCCGTCGGCAGTGGGGAAACCGTCGCCGAAGATCACTTCATGGCCGGGCTCGTCCACGGAATCGCAAGGATAGGTGACCGCATCCTCACGTTCCAGGCGATCCCAGGTGATGCCTTTGATCGAGGGCATGCAGGCGTGCATCTCGGCGAAAACGTCCGCCGGACCCCTGTAATCCCAGTCTAGGCCGATGCGCTTGGCGATCTCCTGGATGATCCACCAGTCCTGGCGCGCATCGCCCGGTGCCTCGACAGCCTGGCGGCCCATTTGCACGCGGCGATCGGAATTGGTGAACGTACCCGTCTTTTCGGGGTGCGCCGTCGCCGGCAGGATCACGTCGGCGAAGGCCGCCGTCTCGGTTAGGAAGATGTCTTGCACCACGAGGTGTTCAAGGCGGCAGAAGGCCTCGCGCACGTGACTGGCGTTGGGGTCGGACATGGCTGGGTTCTCGCCCATGATGTAGATGCCCTTGATGTCGCCCTGATAGGCGGCCTCGGCGATCTCGACCACCGTCAAGCCGGGTTCCGGATCGAGCGTCGTGCCCCAGAGATCCTCGAACAGCTTGCGAGCATCTGCGCTGCCGACAGGGCGATAGTCGGGATAGACCATCGGGATCAGGCCGGCGTCGGAAGCGCCCTGAACATTGTTCTGGCCGCGCAAGGGGTGCAGCCCGCTGCCCGCATGCCCGATCTGGCCGCACATCAGGGCGAGCGAGATCAGGCAGCGCGCGTTGTCCGTGCCGTGCACATGCTGGGCGACGCCCATGCCCCAAAAGATCAGGGCCTTCTCCGCCTTGCCATAGGCATGCGCGACGGCCCGCAGCGTTTCGGCCGGCACCCCGCAATGCTCAGCCATGGCTTCGGGAGAGAACGCTTTCAGGTGCTCAGCCAGCGCTTCGAAGCCGTCAGTGTGGGCTTGTACATACTGCTTATCGTAAAGCCCCTCTTCGACGATCGCATGCATCACCGCATTGAGCATGGCGACGTCGGAGCCCGGGCGCTGCTGCACCATGATGTCCGCATGGCGCTTGAGCGCCTGGCCGCGCGGGTCCATGACGATCAACGTGGCGCCGGCTTGCGCCGCGTTCTTGATGAAGGTGGCCGCGACGGGGTGGTTTTCGGTCGGGTTGGCGCCGATGACGATGATGGTCTCGGCATTGGCGGCCTCGGCGAAGGGTGCGGTGACGGCGCCGGAGCCGATGGTCTCCATCAATGCTGCAACAGAGCTCGCATGGCAGAGCCTGGTGCAGTGGTCGACATTGTTGGTGCCGAAGCCGGCGCGCACCAGCTTCTGCACCAGATAGGCTTCCTCGTTGGAGCCCTTGGCGGAGCCGAAGCCGGCCAGCGCGGCACTGCCGTCGCGCTCGCGGATGCGCTTGAGGCCGGACGCCGCCAAGTCCAATGCCTCTTCCCAGCTCGCTTCGCGGAAGTGGCTCGAGGGATCGGCGGGATCGACGCCATCGACGGTCTTGACGGCGCCCTCCTTGCGGATCAGCGGCACGGTCAGGCGGTTGGGATGATTGATGTAGTCGAGACCGAAGCGGCCCTTGACGCAAAGCCGGCCCTGGTTGGCCGGGCCGTCGCGGCCCTCGACATGGGTGATGCGCCCGTCCGCGACCGTATAGGTGACCTGGCAGCCGACACCGCAATAAGGGCAGAGGCTGTTGATCTGTTCCCCCTCGCCAGCGTCTTGCGCCGGCAGCAGGGCGCCGGTCGGACAGGCCTGGACGCATTCGCCGCAGGCGACACAGGTGGACTCGCCCATGGCATCGGCGATGTCGAAGGTGATGCGGCTGGCGGCGCCGCGCCCGGCCAT
>CAZKTK010000076.1:0-10199 GCA_964555535.1 uncultured Rhodospirillaceae bacterium | reverse complement strand
CACACGACACGAACCTTCGGCGGCTTACGCATAGAGCCCGCTCATCTCCACTCGTGTCCCCACGCGGTGAGGCCCGATCCTATCGACGAGAACGACCAGGAAAGAGGCTCACGCATTATGCAATCCGCACATGAACTGAACCAGACGGTTCACGGTTTCGTTCCCTCTATCCCCAGCCCAATCCGCAATCGTCGTTGCCGATGCACCCTGTGGACCCAGATCCGCCCCTTCAGCCAGCATGGCGTGGACAACGCCTATTTTCCCGCCAGCTATTGCTAACTGAAGCATCGTCATACCGTCTTCTGTCTGGCGCATGAGATCGACGCCATTCTCAAGCAAGAAATCGGCGACATCGGCATTGTCAGCCTCGATGGCAGATTCCAGGACCGAGCGGCCGTCATGCAAAGCTTCCGGATCAGCACCCGCCTCCATGAGCATTCTGCAGAGCGCTGCATTGGCCGTCCTGTGGCGTGCCTTCATGATGGGTATACCACCCAGCACCGTGTCAGGCTCCAGAGAAAGTTCGGTCACGTCCTTACTTGCCGCTACAATATGCAAAAGTGATTGACCGGAAGCGCCGTCAATATCTGGCTTAGCACCAGCCTCGATCAAGGCTCCGGCTGTTTCTGCCATTTGTCCACTGATGGCAGCAGCTAACGGGTAACTTCCTCCGGAGCACAGATTATTGGGATCAGCGCCTTTCGAGATGAGCATGCGCACGATCTCAGTATGGCCCATTTGCGCAGCTGTATAGAGCGCCGTAGCGCCGTCGTTTACGGACAAATTCGGATCTGCGCCAGCCGCCAGCAGTACCTTAACGATCTCCGTCTTGCCCGCCCTACATGCAAGGGCCAGGACGGACATCTCCTCGTCTTCGCTGGCCTGCCGGTTTGGATCTGCTCCAGCACTGAGCAGATGCTGCACGAGCTGGAGATGATCGCTCTCCACGGCATGACTGAGCGGGGTCTGATACTCATCCATGTCCTTAAAAGGTTCATCGAAGGCAACACCGGCTTCGATCAGTGATTCTAAGCGCTCCCTGGCGAGGCGGATATTCGTGACGTCACTGGCCATGCCCAGGATCGCCGGCTCACCCTGCCAGTCCACCACCACCCCGCGGGCTTCCACCCAGATCATCTCACCATTCTTCTTGATGGCAGGGGACTCGTATTTGTTCGGGGCAGCCTCCCCCTGCATACGTCTTTTTGCGAAATCCCTGATGCGATTTCTTTCGTCGGGTGGCACCCAGGCCTCGACCGAGCCAAGGGCCATAACTTCCTCAGGGTCGTCATAGCCAAGCAGGTCTGCGAGCGCTTGGTTCACATACAACAGTTCGTCATAGCGGTGCACCAGGATGCCCTGAAGCGAGTTCTCGACAAGTATGCGGAAGTTCTCGTTGACCAGAGGCAGGTGAGCCTTCGGTCCGATAAGGTCCGTGACATCGAGATGTCGCACGATTGCGCCGCCGGCTGCCTCGAGGTCCGGTCCGGCAACGATGCGGATCCAGCGACGACCGGCGTCGGTGGAGTATTCGGTGGTGAAGCTGTCGAGTTGGCCGTTAAGGATACGTCGCACGCCATCGGCAACAAGCCCGGCCTCCGGCGTCAGGGCGCTATCGGCAGCCTCGCAAAGCGATACATAATTTTCACCGATCTTGCCGCCGACCGGCGAAACGGCTTCCCAACCATCCTCGGCAGATACGATATCGCCCGATGCCGCCAGGACCACATCTGTGGTGGGCACCTCGCGGCGGGCGCCGGCCTTCCTTCGCAACAGGGCCTTCCGAGGGGTCCTCACGGATAACCCGAAGAGACACTAAGATCGGCCAACGGCTTCCCCCCACAGAACGACTGCGATGCATCAAGCCATTTTACACCAGTTTAGAATACCCCGAATATTCGCGGGTAACAACCAATGGCATCACTTGGTGATCAAGAGCAAGTTGTCTGCGGGGAGATTTAGCCTTTGAGGCTATTCCACTTTGCTTAGAAACTCATCTACGGTCAGCACTGCATGGGCGATGCGCGGATAGTCGAGTTCAATTGCCGCTTTCTGTTCCGCTTCGCTGAAGGTGGCCACCGCGTCCTTGAGGAAGGTGGTGTGGTAGCCCATCTCCACCGCGTAACGCCCGGTGGATTCAACGCAGGTGTTGGTCGCCAGGCCGACCACGATGACGTGGTCCACGCCGCGCTTGCGCAGCTGGTAGTCGAGGTCGGTGTTGGCGAAGCCGCTCGACAGCCAATGCTCGTCGGCCATGCCGTCGCCGGGCTGCGGCTTCAGATCCGGATGCCATTCGCCGCCCCAAGTGCCGTCGGCGAAGACCTGATATTGCGCTACCGACTGGTGCACGGGGTGGGGGAACTTCCAGTCGGCGAAATCGCCTTCGCGCCAGCGGCGGTGGGGGGCGTAGACCACGTGCACACCCTTGGCGCGGGCCTCTTCCACCAGTCGCTTCAGGTTGGGAATCAGGTTCACCGCCTCGGCGACCGGCTGCACGCGGGGCCAGATCTTGCCGCCTTCGGAGATGAAATCGTTGTAGGGGTCGACCATGATCACCGCCGTGGTGGCAGCCGGATAGGATTCGTCGGCGGCCAAAGCCGGTGTGGTTGCGGCGAGGACCGCAGCGGCCAGGGCAAGGGCGAAACGTCCAGACATATCGTCAACTCCCGTATTTGTCGGATGGATAGGGCAATATGCTCAAAAATGCCGGACCCGCACAAATGCAAAACCCGTTTGGCAACCCTGCGGGCGGCGTTTGCACGCCGCCCGCGATAGGCCTTAGCGCCGCAGGGGCTCCATGGCGGCGGCGGATTTCCCCAGGCGGACCAGGTTGACGAACTCGGCCCGGTATCCGAAGGCGTCCTCGCCCTTGGCGCCCTGGGCCAACGCGATGACCTCGTCATAGTCGTAGTCGCCCGTATAGCGCCCGCCGCGCAGCAGCTGGCCGAACCCGGCGACGGCGGCGGCGAAGCGCGCTTCCTGCGGCGCCGCTTCCGCACTGACACTGGCATCGTCGACCGTCACCGGCCGCGTGATCAGGGTGCTGGTGTCGCTGTCGGGCAGCTTGTAGCGGATCTTGAGGAAGGCGATCTCGTTCGACATGTCTGCCGCCGGCGACGCTTCCTCGGCCTGGTAACGCAAGGGATCGACGCGCTCGGCGCCGGAGCCCACGGGCGTCAGCTCGTAGATGGCGGTCACGGTGTGTCCGGCACCGATATCCCCGGCATCGACCTTGTCGTTGGCGAAGTCCTCGCGCGCCAGCATGCGGGTCTCGTAGCCGATGAGGCGGTATTCGCTGATCATGGCCGGGTTGAACTCGACCTGGATCTTGACGTCCTTGGCGATGGAGAAGAGCGTCGAGGTGGCTTCCTCCACCAGCACTTTTCGCGCTTCCGACAGGCTATCGATATAGGCGGCATTGCCGTTGCCGTTCTGGGCCAGGGTCTGCATCAGGGCGTCGTTGTAGTTGCCCATGCCGAAGCCGAGCACGGAGAGGAAGACGCCGCTCTCGCGCTTGCGCTCGATATAGCTCTGCAGCCCCTCTTGATTGGTGATGCCGACGTTGAAGTCGCCGTCGGTGGCCAGGATGACGCGGTTGACGCCGCCTTCCACCTTGTTCTGCTCGGCTAACAGATAGGCCTGGCGGATACCTTCCGCACCCGCGGTCGAGCCGCCGGCGCTGAGGCGCTCGAGGCTGCTGAGGATCTTGGCGCGCTCGCCGGCTGCCGTCGGCTCCAGCACCACGCCCGCCGAGCCGGCGTAAGCGACGATGGAAACCGTGTCGTCGTCGCCGAGCGTATCGAGCAGCAGCTTGAAGGAGTTGATCAGGAGCGGCAGCTTATTGTCGGCATTCATCGAGCCTGAGCTGTCGATCAGGAAGACCAGGTTGGCGCGCGGGCGCACCGCCGGCTGCAGGTCGTAACCCTTGATGCCGATATGCATGAGCTGGGTCTTCTCGTTCCACGGCGTCGGCATGACCGAGACGCTGGCCGCGAAGGGGCGGTCGCGATCCTCAGGGATGGCGTAGTCGTAGGGGAAGTAGTTTATCAGCTCTTCGATGCGCACCGCATCCTGCTGCGGCAGCACGCCCTGGTTCAGGGAAGCGCGCATGAAGCCGTAAGCAGCCGTATCGACATCGATGGAGAAGGTCGAGACCGGCGACTCGGTCACCACGTTGATCGGGTTGGTCTCGAAGTCCTCGAACTGGTCGCGGCCTTGGTCGCGGTAGGAGTCGTCGATGGCCTCGTCCGCGGCCAGCAAACCCGAGGCCTCGCCGGGCGCCATGGCCTTGGCACGAACGCCGCCGATGGCTTCGCGTTCGAGCGTGATAGCAGGGGCCGGCGGTGCCATCACCGCGTCTGCCTCTGCGAGTTCCTGACGGACGGGGGAAGGGGCCGTGGTTGGCGCGGCCGTGTCGGCATCGGCCAGTTCACGGCGTGCCGGAACGGTTGCCGGGGCGGGCTGATTGGCTTCGTTTGACAGCGTGCCGCCCTCAAGTCTGCCGAATATTCTTTGGCCGGTATCGAACGGTGCCGGCTGCATCGTCATGGTGGTGGTCAGCACGACGGCGATCACGGCGAGGCTGGCGCCGCCGGCGAGGGCGTAGCGGAAGGTGGGGTTGGCAAAGCTCATGGAACGTCTCCCGAAAAGGGCGTTGATGAAACGCGAAACGCGTCCCGTATGACGTTCCTCAAGCTCGGTTCCTTGGGCGGCGGCGGAATTTTTTTCGTCGAAGGCCGCCATTGCCGCTGCCATGGCGCGCTCGCGCTGCGCTTCCGCCGGCTTCGGCGGCGGCGCCTGCAAGGCCTCCTGGAGTTTTTTCAGCTCGTCGGTCATGGCGACAGTTCCTCGCCGGCTTGCGCCAGCCCTTTCAGTTTCTTGCGCACTTCGTGCATGCGCCACGAGACGGTCGATTCCTTGATGCCGAGTATGGCGCCGGTCTCGGCGTGGCTCAGTTCCTCCTGCAGTACCAGAACGGCGGTCTCCCGCAGATCGTCTCCAAGGGCGCCAAGCGCTTCGTAGAGCCAGCGAATTTCGGCCTGGCGAGCCGCGTCGCCGGCCTCGACCAGGGCGCTGACATCGGCGTAGCCCTCGTTGGCGCGGCGGCGGCTGGCATTGCGGCGCATGGCGTCCCGTGCGGCGTTCACCACCACGCGGTAGAGCCAGGTGGTGAAGCGGCTGTCGCCGCGATAGGAGCGGACCTTGCCGGCCAGGTCGACACAGACCTCCTGGGCCAGGTCCGATGCTTCGTCCGCATCGCCGAGCAGGCGCAGTCCGATCCGCCAGATGCGGTCGTAGTGGCGCTCCAGCAATGCCGCGAAGGCATCCCTGTCGCCGTTGCCGGCGCGCTTGGCCAGCGTGTCGTCATCCACCGTCATGCGCATGTCGATACTTTAGACGCAGGATTGTGGCGATTCCTTGGCAGCGGCGAAAATTTTTCTCTGCTATACGCTGTGGCCCATGACCTACGAGACCATAGAAGAGCTGACGCCGGCCCAGATCGACGATCTGGTGGCGCTCTATCGCCAGGAATGGTGGACCAAGGACCGCACGCGCGACGACGTGGCGCGGGCGCTTGCGGGATGCGACGTGACGCTCGGGCTCGTCGATGGCGAGGGGCGCCTGGTCGGCTTTGCCAGGGCGCTCACGGATGGCGTCTTCAAGGCGCTCATCTTCGACGTGATCGTCGCGGAATCGTGCCGCGGCACCGGCGCCGGCGTGCGCCTGATGGAGGAGATGCTGGCCCATCCGCGTATCGCGCCGACGCGACATCAGGAGCTTTATTGCTTGCCCGAGATGGTGCCGTTCTACGAACGCTTCGGCTTTTCCACCGATGTTGCCGGTACGGCTCTGATGCGGCGGGCGTAGTTGCGGACCGGACAACGCGGTATCATATGACGGCGAGACGACAAAAATAGCGAGACGCGAGGGAGTAGACACGTGCTTGGACGATATTGCCGCGGCATCGCGCGGGCGCTGCCGGTTGCCTTGATCGCGCTGGGTTCCGTGACCACGGGTGCGATGGCGGAGGAGGTCGGCGGTTACGCGCGCTGCGGTGCCGACTATGTCGAGATCCCGGCCTATCTGGGCCACCCGGACGAATGGGGCTTTGCCCAGCGCGATGAGACGCAGGAGCGCCTGGGCGACGCCTATACGCCCGAGGAGATCGATTTTGCCACGGCCGACGATGCGGCCTTCGAGGAGAAGGCCCTGGCCGACGGACTTTTCGTTGTCGACTGTGCCGACGTGCTGCTGCGCAGCGATGGCGAGTGGGAGTATTTCGAAGACAGCTTCATGGACTGAGAACTGTCCCGCAGACAAGAAGGGGGCGGCCCGCCGGTCTGGCAAGCCGCCCCTTTTCTTGCTCCGAACAGCGGTTAGGAGCTGCGGATCTTGGTCAGGAATTCCGTCATCTGAGAGGTGACGGTCTCGCACTGAATGCTGAGCTGGTTCGCCGATTCGAGAACCTGATCATTGGGCCAAGTTCTCTCCTCCTCGGCGCAGCTTAACAGATGGATTGGCCTCTGCATCTCCCACGTGCGCCTTGCTTTGCTGGGCGGTTCCGCCACACCGCCGCAAGGGCTATGATCATGCTTGCTCAGAAGGAGATATGCCATGACGACCGTTACGCCGACTCTCGCGTCGCGCTATCTCGATCCCGAGACGATGGCGTGGACGGCCACCCGTTTCCCCGGGGTCGATGCCAAGGTGTTGCTGGAAGATACCGAGCGCGGCCTGCTGACCGCCGTGGTGCGCTTCGCTCCCGGCGCCACGCTGCCCGATCATATTCACCAGGATATCGAGCAAAGCTATGTCCTCTCGGGCGGTTTCGAGGACGACGAGGGGCGTGCCGATGCCGGCCAGTACGTTTGGCGCCCGGCGGGCAGCCGCCACACCGCGCGTTCGCCCGGCGGTGCGGTGGTCTTGTCGGTGTTCATGGCACCCAATCGTTTCATCGGTGATGAGGGCGGTGGGGGCACCACCGGAGAGGGCTAGAACACAATAGGAACAAATCATTGACCGCCAGGCCCACGCGGCCGTAGACTCAGGCCATCATGACAGTCGCCATCGCCCCGGTATCCCATCAGATATGGGACATGAAATATCGGCTCAAGAGGGCCGATGGCGAGGCCATGGATGGCACGCTTGACGACAGTTGGTGGCGGGTGGCGCGGAGCCTGGCGGCCTCGGAATCGGATGTCGATGGCTGGGCGGGGAAATTTCACGAGGCATTGCGCGATTTCCGCTTCCTGCCGGGTGGGCGCATCATGGCGGGCGCGGGCAGCGAGCGCAAAGTCACACTCTTCAACTGCTTCGTCATGGGCGATGTGGCCGATGACATGGCAGGAATATTCGAGTCCCTGAAAGAATCAGCGCTGACCTTGCAGCAGGGCGGCGGCATCGGGCTGGATTTCTCGGGACTGCGCCCGCGTGGCGCGCCGGTGCATGGGGTGGGGGCGGACTCGTCCGGCCCGGTGTCGTTCATGCGGGTCTGGGATGCCATGTGCCGCACCATCATGAGCGCGGGCCACCGCCGCGGCGCCATGATGGCGACGCTCGCTTGCGACCATCCTGACATCGAAGCCTTCATCGATGCCAAGCGCGAGAGCGGCACGCTGTCGATGTTCAACCTTTCGGTCCTGGTCAGCGATGCCTTTCTCGATGCCGTGGCGCGGGATGCGTCGTGGGATCTTGTCTTCGGTGGCGTCACCTGGCGCACCGTGCCGGCCCGCGCACTGTGGGAGCGCATCATGCGCGCCACCTACAGCTATGCCGAGCCCGGAGTCATATTTGTCGATCGGGTCAATCAGCGGAATCCGCTGCACTATCTTGAATCCATACATGCCACGAATCCCTGTGTGACGGGTGATAGCTGGATTCAGACCGACCAGGGTCCGCAACAGGCACGGAGCCTCGTCGGTCGCCAGTTCATGGCGCAAGTAGACGGAAAGGCGCATGTGAGCGGACCGGAGGGCTTTTTCAGTACCGGCCGTAAGCCGGTGCTTCGCCTCAAGACGGTTGAGGGCCACACGCTGCGGCTGACCGCCGATCACCCCGTTTGCCGCGCGGCATCCGTAAGCCGCTACGCCTTGCGGACGGAATGGGTGCCTGCGGGCTCGCTCGAGCCCGGCGATCGCGTCCGACTGCACGACCATGGCAGTGGCGCGTTGTGGCCCGGGCCGCAAACCGAGGACGAGGGATATCTGCTCGGCCTCATGGTCGGCGACGGTACATTGAAGACCGACAAAGCCGTGCTGAGTGTGTGGCCGGGGCAGGCGGTTGCCAATGGTACTTGCGAGCGTCCTGGCGTGTCAGGTGTCATGGCACGGGCTGAGCAGGCGGCGGAAACGCTGGCGCATCGCAGTGATTTCCGAGGCTGGTATGCGGTCGCCGGCCGCGGCGAGTATCGTATGGCGCCGGCTGCTCTCAAGCAGCTCGCCCACTCCCTCGGCATGAGCCCGGGGAACAAGGCAATCACGCCGAAAATGGAAGCCGCGTCCGGTGCATTCACGGTCGGGTTCCTGCGCGGCTTCTTCGATGCCGATGGCGGCGTTCAAGGCACCCAGGAGAAGGGCATCAGCGTGCGCTTGGCCCAGAGCGATCTGGCTCGGCTTGCAGCGGTGCAGCGCATGTTGTTGCGGCTGGGGATCGCGTCCACGATCTACGAAAATCGCCGCGATGCCAGCGAGGCGCTGCTGCCGGATGGCCGTGGTGGGCACAGGCTCTATCCGACCGCGGCGCAGCATGAGTTGGTCATTGCCAGGGTAAACGTGCTTCGCTTTGCCGAAGTCATCGGTTTTGCGGATTCGGAGAAGCAGGCGCAGTTGCAGCGGTTGGTCGCGGCTTACCGCCGCCGGCCCAACCGCGAGCGCTTTCTGGTGAGAGTGGAATCCATTGTCGACGATGGCACGGAAGAAGTCTTTGACGTTAGTGTGCCCGGCATCAATGCTTTCGATGCGAACGGGCTCTACGTTCATAACTGCGGCGAACAGCCTCTGCCAAGCTATGGGGCTTGCCTCAATAAATCTCGCAAAATTGGTTAGTCAGCCATTTAACGACGATGCGGGCATCGACTCGGGCGAGCTTCAGGATCTGGTCACCGTGGCCGTGCGCATGCTCGACAATGCCATCGATATTTCGCGCTATCCCTTGCCCGAGCAGGAGCGGGAGGCGGTGGCCAAGCGTCGCATCGGGCTCGGTGTCACGGGTCTCGCGGATGCCTTGATCATGTGCGGTGCGAGGTATGGCGGCGCCAAGGCGGTGGCGCTTACCGAGCAGTGGATGGAGGTGTTTCAGCGCGCAGCCTATTTGGCGTCTGCGAACCTGGCGCAGGAGAAGGGGGCCTTTCCGCTCTACGACGCAGAGGAGCACCTGGCGGGCGACTATGTCGCTGGGTTGGAGCCGGCGCTTCGCCAGGCCATCGCCGATCACGGCCTGCGCAATGGTGTCATTACCTCGGTGGCGCCGACGGGCACCGTGTCGCTGCTTGCCGACAATGTGTCATCGGGTATCGAGCCCATCTATGCGTTCACCTTCCAGCGCACAATGCTGATGCCCGACGGCTCAAGCCGCTCGCTTGCCGTCAGCGATTACGCCTATCGTCTCTATCGCGAGATATTCGGCGAAGAGGCGCCGCTGCCGCCGGCATTCGTCGATGCCCAGTCCCTGGGGCCGGCCGATCATTTGATCATGCAGGCTACCGTGCAGCGCTATATCGACAGCGCCATATCGAAGACCATCAATTGCGCGGAGGCCATCTCGTTCGAGGATTTCGCCTCTGTCTACGAGCGCGCCTACGAGCTGGGCTGCAAGGGCTGCACGACCTATCGCCCCAACGCCATCACCGGCGCGGTGCTGGAGGCCGGGGAGCACAGTCACCCGGACGACCAGGCAGAGCTGCCGCTCGAATCGCTCGCGGTACGCCCGGACGACGAGTTCGATGCGGGTGCTGCCGCTGCCGTGACCCAACCGCTGGACAGGCCCGAGGAGCTGCCCGGCAGTACCTACAAGCTGCGCTGGCCGGAGAGCGAGCATGCGCTCTACATCACTATCAACGATATCATCCAGGACGGCCAGCGGCGTCCCTTCGAGATATTCGTCAATTCCAAGAACATGGAGCACTACGCCTGGACAGCCGGGCTGATGCGCATGATCCGCGCCGTGTTTCGCCGCGGCGGTGACGGAGCCTTCGTGGTCGG
>CAZKTK010000075.1:8123-10212 GCA_964555535.1 uncultured Rhodospirillaceae bacterium | reverse complement strand
CGCAACCCGATGCCCTGGCGCAGATGGTCGAGCGACAGCAGATGGTCCTTCCATTGCTGGTCGAGCAGTTGCAGCATCAGGCTCTTCTCCGCCTGGCGCATCAGGTCGGGGCCGAAGCGTGCGGCCTTCTCGGCCATGCGGCGTTCCACATGGTCGAGGATGCGCACGTGGATCTCCTCGTCCGCAATGCCTTCCTCCTTGGCCCAGGCCTCGATGGGCAGGTCGAGCCCGAACAGGCGCAGCACTTCCTCATGCAGGCCCTTGGTGTCCCAGGCCTCGGCATAGGCCTTCTCGGGAATGAATTGCGGCACCATGTCCTCGACCACCTGCTCGCGCATTTCCGCGACCGCGTCGGCAACGCTGTCGGTCGCCATCAGGTCGATGCGCTCGGCATAGATCACCTTGCGCTGGTCGTTCATGACGTCATCGAAGCGCAGCAGGTTCTTGCGGATATCGAAGTTGTGCGCCTCGACCTTCTGCTGTGCCTTCTCCAGCGCCTTGTTGATCCACGGGTGGATGATGGCCTCGCCGTCCTGAAGACCCAGCTTGCGCAGCATCAGGTCCATGCGCTCGGAACCAAAGATGCGCATCAGGTCGTCATCCAAAGAGAGGAAGAACTTGGAACCGCCGGGGTCGCCCTGCCGGCCTGAGCGGCCACGCAATTGATTGTCGATGCGTCGGCTTTCGTGGCGCTCGGAGCCGATCACGAACAGGCCGCCACCCTCGATCGCAGTGTCGTGTCCGGACTGAACTTCATCTCGAATCTTAGCTTCTGCGCTATTTCTTTTTTGTTCACTTTCAATGCCTTCCAGCTCATTCTTGATGCGCATTTCGACATTGCCGCCAAGCTGAATATCGGTACCGCGACCGGCCATATTGGTGGCGATGGTGACGGCGCCCGGCGCACCCGCCTGGGCGATGATGAAGGCTTCCTGTTCGTGATAGCGCGCGTTCAGCACCTGGTGTTTGACCTTGCGCTTCTTCAGCATGTCCGCCAGCTCTTCCGACTTGGCAATGCTGGTGGTGCCGACGAGAACGGGTTGCTGGCGCTCGCGGCATTCCTCGATCTGGGTCACGATGGCGTCGAACTTCTCGCGCGAGGTGCGGTAGATCTCGTCGTCGTGGTCCTTGCGGACCATGGGCACATGGGTCGGAACCTCGACCACCGACAAGGCGTAGATCTCACTGAACTCGGCGGCTTCGGTCGCAGCGGTGCCAGTCATACCGGCGAGTTTGGGATAGAGGCGGAAATAGTTCTGGAAGGTGATCGAGGCGAGGGTCTGGTTCTCGTTCTCGATATTGACGCCTTCCTTGGCCTCTATGGCCTGATGCTGGCCGTCCGAGTACCTCCGGCCCTCCATCATGCGTCCAGTAAACTCGTCGATGATGACGACCTTGTCGTCCTTGACGATGTATTCGGTATCGCGCGTGAAGACCTTGTGCGCCTTGAGGGCCTGGTTGACATGATGCACCAGGCTGACGTTCTGGTAGTCGTAGAGGCCGGGGCTCGAGAGCATGCCGGCATCGTCGAGCAGACGCTCCATGGTCTCGACGCCGGTCTCGGTCAGCGTGCACTGCTTGGTCTTCTCGTCGAGCTCGTAGTCGTCTTCGACCAGCTTGGGAATCAGTCGGTCGATCTTCTGGTAGAGCTCGGAATTGTCCTCTGTCGGCCCGGAAATGATCAGCGGCGTGCGGGCTTCGTCGATCAGGATCGAATCGACCTCGTCGACGATGGCGTAATTGGGCTCGCGCTGCACCATTTCGCTGAGCGCATATTTCATGTTGTCGCGCAGATAGTCGAAGCCGAACTCGTTGTTCGTGCCGTAGGTTACGTCGGCGGCGTAGGTTCCGCGGCGCTCCTCATTGCTCAGGCCGGCGACGATGCAGCCGACTTCGAGGCCGAGAAATCTGTAGATCTCGCCCATCCAGGCGGCATCGCGGGAGGCGAGATAGTCGTTCACGGTGATCACGTGGACGCCCTTGCCGGCAAGCGCGTTGAGATAGACGGCGAGAGTGGCGACCAGGGTCTTGCCTTCGCCCGTTTTCATCTCGGAGATCTTGCCGTCGTGCAGCACCATGCCGCCGATCA
>CAZKTK010000075.1:0-8113 GCA_964555535.1 uncultured Rhodospirillaceae bacterium | reverse complement strand
AATTTTACCTTGATGAAGGATAATACCTCCCATCAGCTGCACATCGTAGTGGCGCTGGCCAAGGGTGCGCTTGGCGGCTTCGCGAACGGTGGCGAAAGCCTCGTCCAGCAGGTCGTCGAGGCCGTCGCCCTTGGCGATGCGCTCGCGGAAGGTATCGGTGCGCGCGCGCAAGGCGTCGTCGGACAGCGCCTCCATTTCCGGTTCGAGGGCGTTGATCGCCTCGACTCGTTGGCGATAGGCCTTGACCAGGCGATCGTTGGGCGTGCCCAGAATGGAACGGGCGAGAGCGGTAAACATGCGGGACCTCTAGATTGTGCGCCAGGATGGGCACTCCGCATGAGATAAGCCTCGCTTGTTACGCTGTCAACGCAGGCAGAGGTCCGTATACTGGCGCCGTGACGACACAGGGAGGTTCCGATGAGCAATAGCGTGCCGGCAATGATCACCCAGCCGCGCCTGATGATGGTTGGTGGTGGTGCCTGCGGCGAGGCGGCGGCGTCGATGGCGCGGATAGGTGTATCGCGGCCTCTGATCGTCACCGATGCCTATATTCGCGACAGCGGCATGCTGGCGCGCCTGACAGATGGCCTGGACGAGGCGGGAATCGCCTACGAGGTCTTCGCCGATACGGTTCCCGATCCCACGACCGAGGTCGTCCAGGCCGGGGCCGATGTGCTGAAGGCGGGCGATTTCGACAGCATGATCGCCATCGGCGGCGGCAGCCCCATGGATACCGCCAAGGCCATGGGCGTGCTCGCCACCCATGGCGGCGAGATGCGCGACTACAAGGTGCCGGCCCAGGTGGATTCGAGCGACTACCCGATCCTCGCCATCCCGACCACCGCCGGTACGGGCTCTGAGGTGACGCGCTTTACGGTCATCACCGACACCGAGACCGACGAGAAGATGCTTTGCATGGGGCTCGGTTACGTGCCGGTCTGCGCCCTGATCGACTACACGCTCACCATGACCATGCCGCTGAGGCTGACGGCGGATACGGGGATCGATACCCTGACCCACGCCATCGAGGCCTATGTCAGCAAGAAGCGGAACCCGTTCGCCGATTCCATGGCACTGTCCTGCGTGCGCCTGGTGGCCGGCAGCATCCGCACCGCCTGCGCCCAGCCCGACGATGCGGCAGCGCGCGAGGCCATGATGCTGGCCGCGACCCAAGGGGGGCTTGCTTTCTCCAACGCCAGTGTTTGTCTGGTGCATGGCATGAGCCGGCCGATCGGGGCGCATTTCCATGTGCCGCACGGTCTGTCCAACGCCATGCTGCTGCCCGCGGTGACGGCTTTCTCTGCACCCCAGGCGCTTGATCGTTACGCTGACTGCGCGCGCGCCATGGGCGTTGCCGATGCCGAGGTGGGCGACCAAGCGGCAGTCGCCATGTTGATCGAGGAGTTGCGGGCGCTCAATGCCGAGCTCGAAGTGCCGAGCCCGCAAGCCTACGGGATAGACGGCGAGGCGTATCGCAAGCTGATGCCGACCATGGCCGAGCAGGCGCTCGCCTCGGGCTCGCCAGGCAACAATCCGCGCGTGCCGAGTGCGGAGGAGATCGTCTCGCTATACGAGGAGGTCTGGGCCTGACTGCGACCGATTTCGGCGTCGTCGGGCTTGGCGTGATGGGGCGCAATCTGGCGCTCAACGTGGCCGAGCACGGCTTCCGGCCCGTCGCCTACGATCGCGAACCCAAGGTTACGGCGGACGGCATTAGAATGGCGCCGACGCTGGCGGGATTGGCCGATGCCCTGGCGAGGCCGCGACGCATATTGCTTATGGTCAAAGCGGGGCGGCCGGTCGATGACGTGATCGACGGCCTGCGGCCCCATCTTGAGCCGGGCGACGTCATCGTCGATGGCGGCAACTCTCATTGGGCCGATACCGCGCGCCGCGCCGACGCTCTTGCCGACGATGGCGTGATGCTTATCGGCGCCGGCATCTCCGGTGGCGAGGAGGGCGCCCGTCACGGCCCGGCCATCATGGCGGGCGGCGACGCGAAGGCCTGGGATGTCGTTCAGCCTGTGCTCGGCGCCATTGCGGCGGAAGTGGGCGGCGAGCCCTGTTGCAGGCGTTTCGGCCCCGGGGGCGCCGGCCATTTCGTCAAGATGGTCCATAACGGCATCGAATATGCCGTCATGCAGGCCATCGCCGAGGCCTGGGTCATGCTGCGCGATCTCGCAGAACTCGATGCAGCGATGGCTTCCAAAGTCTTCGCGCGCTGGAACGATGGGCCGATGGGCTCGTACCTGTTGGAGATCACCGCTGACATTCTGAGTACACGCGATGCATTGGCAGATGGCGCCTTGATCGACAAGGTCGACGATGTCGCCGGCCACAAGGGCACCGGCCGCTGGACCGGAGAGGCGGCCCTGGCGCTCGGCGTATCGGCACCGACGCTGCTGGCGGGCTTTCTGGCGCGCACGACCTCCGCCGATGGGGCGGCGCGTGCAGGCGCAAACAAAGCGCCGCGTCCGCACGAGGTATCCTCCGACGACCTGCGGGCGGCGCTGCAGGCGGCGACCGTCATGGCCTATGGCGAAGGCTTTCGCCTGCTGCAGGCGGCGTCCGAGGCGCATGACTGGGACTTGGATTTCGCAGCCGTGGCGCGGGTCTGGCGAGGCGGCTGCATCTTGCGGGCGCGCATGCTCGACGCCATCGCCGATGCCTATGCGGCGAGCCCCGGCCTGCCGTGCCTGGCAGCGGCCATGCCGCGCGTCATGGCGGAATGCGATGGCGGCTGGCGGCGCACCGTTGCGGCGGGCGCGAAGGTGGGCATTGCCCTGCCGGTCACGTCGGCGGCGCTTGGTGCCTATGACGCGCTGCGCATGCCGGCGCTTTGGACAAGTCTGGTGCAGGCTCAGCGCGACCGCTTCGGCGCCCACGGCTATCGCCGCCGCGACCGCGAGGGCGACTTCCACAGCGACTGGACCGGCGATGTCTGAGCCGACGGTCATCATTGTCATGGGTGTTGCGGGCTGCGGCAAGACCACCATCGGCAAGCGCCTTGCGGATAGGCTTGGCGCCGCGTTCGAGGAAGGCGATGCCTACCACGATGCCGCCAATGTGGAGAAGATGCGCGCCGGCACGCCGCTCAGCGATGCCGACCGTGCGCCCTGGCTCGCACGCCTCAGCGCCATGATCGATGACCGGTTGGCGGAGGGGCGGCGAACGGTGCTTGCCTGCTCGGCACTGAAGGCTGCCTACCGCGATGTGCTGATCGGCGAGCGCGACGGGGTTGCGCTGGTTCACCTGACCGGCGACGAGACTCTCATCCGCTCGCGCCTCGAAGCGCGCCACAACCACTACATGCCGCCGACCCTGCTAACCAGTCAGCTGGCAACGCTGGAGCCGCCGAAGCGCGGCTTTGCCGTGGCAATCGACGCGATACCCGACGCAATCGTGTCGGAGATCGAAAGGCGCCTCTAAGTATCGTTTGCGGCGAACGCGATGGTACCGGTTATCGCGCGAGCTGCCGCCGGATTTGTCGAAAGGCAATTTCGGCCGCTGGGCCTATCAAGGCAATGGGGCGGTGGCCGAATGACGCCCCGACGGAGTGCAGACCCGTAACTTTCCGGGACTTTACGTGGACGTCAAATCCGCTGGCTGGCCGAGCAGGTACGCGCCCACGGTCTCGAAATGGCGGCGTTGGCCCTGGACCTGCTGCGTAACCGTACGGAGGTCGCGGAATCGGTGCTCGAGCGGGCTCGACTTGAAGATGGCCGTGGCGCCGGCAAGTTCGTAAACCATGTCTCCGACATGCTTCGCCTGATGGATGGCGTAGGTGGTTGCCAGGCGCAATCGCATGCGCTGATCGACCGTGAGGCGCCCGGTCGCCAATACGTCCTGCCAAATGTCGGTCACTTCCGCCAGCACGAACGCCCGCGCCGATCCGAGTCGCGCCTGGGATTGCCCGACTTCGGACTGGACGACGTTATTTTCGCTGAGTTTCTGGCGCGTCATGCGCGGCGTCTTGGTGCCGGCAAGCGCTATGAAGTCTTCATGCATGGTGCGCGCAATGCCGAGTGCGGTCGCCGCGAAGCCGATGGCATACAGGTTGCTGGTTTTGAACCGATAGAGCGGCGTGTCGCAGCGGCACTCGTCGTCGACATCGCGCACGATCGAATGGTCGTGGGCGACGAAGTGATCGTTCAGGTCGAATCTGTCGCTGCCTGTGCCAAGCAGGCCGATCACGTCCCAGATATCCGTGAACTGCGTCTCGGCTGCGGGTACCAGCATGGTGCGTTCGGCCTGGCTGCCGTCGGGCAACAGGCGCGGGCTGCCGTCGGGCTCGACGAGCTTGACGTGTGCGCCGAGCCAAGTCGCGTGCCGCCCGCCGCTGACGAACGACCAATGGCCGCTCACCCGATAGCCTTTGCCGTCGGCGATGCCGGTGCCGGGCCCGGGCCCCCAAGCCAACACGGCACGCGGATCCTCGCTCCAGATTTCCGCAGCGACCGCGGCGTCGAGATAGGCGGCAGCCACGGCGCAGCCATTGCCTTGGCACAGGCACCACGCGGTGCTCGCGTCGTGCCGCGCAGTCTCCTCGATGACCTCGAAAAACACGGGCGGTGCGACTTCTGCGCCGTTGAACTGCCTCGGCAGCAGGAGTCGGAACAGGCCTGCCTCGTGCAGCCGATCCATCAGTTCGACCGGCAGCTTGCGGTCCCGCTCGCCCTGATCGGAGGCGCCGGAAATGACAGGCGCCAAGGCGCGGGCGCGCTCGAGATAGTCGATCTCGGTGCCCGCCTGCCGTGTCACGGTCGATGCTGTTTCCGCCATCTCGATGTTACCTCGCGACCGTGTCAGTAGGACTTTGGCAAATCTAGCGCGCGTTCGGCGATGTAGCAGAGCACGAGCTGTTCGCTGACCGGCGCCAGGCGGCTGATCCAGATTTCGCGCAAGTAGCGCTCCACATGGAAATCGGCAGCGTAGCCGTAGCCGCCGTGGGTCATGACAGCGCGCTCGCAGGCGTGGTGGCCGGCGCGGGCGGCAAGCAGCTTGGCGGCATTGGCCTCCAGTCCGCAGACCTCGCCGTTGTCGTAAAGGTGCGCGGCCTTGAAGGTCATCAAGTCCGCCGCTTCCAACTCGGCCCAGCATTCGGCAAGCGGGTGCTGGATGGCCTGGTTCTGCCCGATGGGGCGGCCGAAGACGACGCGCTCACGCGCATATTGGGCAGCGCGGGACAGCGCCGCCCGGCCGATGCCGACGGCCTCCGCGGCCACCAGAACGCGTTCGGGATTGAGGCCGTGGAGGAGATAACGAAAGCCCATGCCTTCTTCGCCGATACGGTCTTCGTCAGGCACCTTGAGGCCGTCGATGAAAAGCTCGTTCGAATCCACCGCATGGCGGCCCATCTTGTCGATACGGCGCACATCGACCGCGTCCCGGTCTAGGTCGGTATAAAACAGGCTCAAGCCGTCCACGGGCTTCTCGCACTCGTTGATCGGCGTAGTGCGGGCGAGGATAAGCACCTTGTCGGAAACCTGGGCGGTGGAGGTCCAGACCTTGCGGCCGTCGATGCGGTAACCGTTGCCGTCGCGGCGCGCACGGGTGACCACCCGGGTGGTATCGAGCCCCGCATCAGGCTCGGTCACCGCGAAGCAGGCGCGCTCGCGGCCTGCGATGAGGGGCGGCAGGAAGCGCTGTTTCTGCTCATCCGTGCCGAAGACGACGATGGGATTGGGGCCGAAGATGTTCATATGCACAGCTGAGCAGCCGGACATGGCAGCACCGGATGCGGCGATGGTGCCCATCATCAGCGCGGCTTCGGTCACGCCGAGGCCGGCGCCGCCATATTCCTCCGGCATGGCGATGCCGAGCCAGCCGTCCGCGGCCAGGGCGGCGCTGAAATCGTGCGGGAAGGCGGCCTCGCGCTCGCAGCGCAGCCAATAGGCGTCGTCGAAATCGCAACAGATGCGGGCGATGGCATCGACGATCTGCTCCTGTTGCTCGGTACGGCTGAAAGTCACGCGTCCCTCCTCTCCGCTCACATTTGCGGGAATAGCACCCATAGGCACGGCCGATAGGTGCTTCGATGCTATACTCGCCCCGGCTTCCGTGGGGAAGCCGCATATGGGGACGACACGAGGAAGGTTGCGATGCCCGTTGGTTTCGTTTCGACGCGCCTTGGCGCGTTTGCCGTGGCGGGACTGCTCGCCGCGGCGCCTGTAAATGCCGGCCATCACGCCTGGCAGGACGACCTGACACCGATCGCGCCTGAGGACTGGTCCTACGACCGCGCGGCGCACCTGATCGAGCGCGCGGGCTTCGGCGCCACACCGGCGGAGATCGAGGCGCTTGCAGCCATGACGCCCGACGAGGTGGTGCGCTGGCTGGTCAATTACGAGTCGGTGCCGAACGGCGATCTGCCGGCCTTCGATCATTCCGGCATCTTCGAGCCTGGCCTCGATCCGTTCCCGCCGAGCCGCCCGGCGACCACCGCGCTGGCACGCGCCAATGGCGAGGCGCTTGGTGTGCGCGTCAAGCCCGACGGCAATCGCCGCCTGCAGCCTGTGGTCAACAAATTCTTCTATTGGCTGCGCGCCAGCATGCTGGAGACCCGCCGCATCGGCTATTGGTGGGGCAACCGCATGCTGGCGACCGAGCGGCCGCTGGAAGAGAAGATGACGCTATTCTGGCACGGCCATTTCGCCACCATCGAAAGCAAGGTGCGCGACTATCGCAAGATGCTGCTGCAGAACGCGACATTGCGCCAACACGCGACGGGCAATTTCGGCGAACTGCTGCTGGCGGTGGCCCGGGACCCGGCAATGCTCGCCTTCCTCGATGCCGGGGTCAACGTGGCCGGCGCACCAAACGAGAACTTCGCCCGCGAGATCATGGAGATCTTCAGCATGGGCGTCGGCAATTATTCGGAAACCGACATCCGCGAGGCGGCGCGCGCCTTTACCGGCTGGTATTTCGATGACCTCACCTTCGTGGTCAACACCGACCAGCACGACAGGGGCAGCAAGACCGTGCTCGGCCAGAGCGGCAATTTCGACGGTGCGGACGTGGTGCGCATCATTCTCGAACAGCCGATCACGGCGGAATACATATCCGCCAGGCTCTACCGCTTCTTTGTGCGCGAGGAGCTTTCGCCCGACCTCAACGCCAAGCTGGCGGCGATCCTGCGCGATGCGGATTACGAGCTGAAGCCGCTGTTGCGCGCCATCTTCCTGTCCCGCGACTTCTACAGCGCGGTCTCGGTGGGCACGCATATCAAGAGCCCGGTGGAGCTGGTGATCTCCAGCTATCGCAAGCTCGGCTTACGCTCACTGCCGGGCATCCCCGACTTCAACGAGTCGACCGCGGTCCTCGGTCAGGCCCTGTTCTGGCCGCCGACGGTGGCCGGCTGGGCCGGCGGGCGCAGCTGGGTGACACCCGGGCTGCTGCTGGAGCGCGGCAACTTCGCCCGGCGCGTGCTGTTCCCGGATATCGACTTCGTGCCGCACGACATCTATGCCCCCGACGGCTTGATCCGTGAGGTACACCGGCGCACCATTGCCGGGGCCGACATCACCTCGGCGACCATGCCGCCGGTGGCGGATGCGGGCGGCATGATGGCGGAATCCAACATGATGGCGGACCGCGACGAGGACTTTAACACCCGCTATGCCAGCTATCGCGGCTGGCAGATGGCGATCGAGCGCGTCAAGCCGATCCCGCGCACCGCAGCCGTGCTGGACCTTGCCGGCATGGTCCGTGACGAGGGCCTGACGACGACCACCGAGGTGGTGGATCACATGCTGGTGCGCCTGTTGCGCGTGCCGCTGGGCGCTGCCGAGCGCGACATGCTGATCGCCTTCCTCGACGGGGAGCTTGGCACCTCCGATATCGCCCGGGCCGACAGGTATCTCGAAGACGGCCTGCGCATGCTCGTGCATCTGATCATGAGCCAACCCGAATATCAGCTCGGTTAAGCGAGAGGACCTGGAGAATGACGACACGGAAAATCGATCGTCGCACCGTACTCGGTGCCGGGCTTGCCGGCGCCGGGCTTGGCCTGTTTGGCGGGCCGCTCGGCCGCGCGGCGCTGGCGGCGCCGGGGGATCCCGACCGGCGCATCCTCGTGGTGCTCGAGCTGTCGGGGGGCAATGATGGGCTCAAC
>CAZKTK010000074.1:0-10231 GCA_964555535.1 uncultured Rhodospirillaceae bacterium | reverse complement strand
TGACGGTCATCTCGCGGCGCTCGGTGCGGCTGACGCTGTCCGGATCGTCGACCAGTTCCTGCACGATGCGGGGGTCCATGTAACGCCCGAAGGTGCTTTCGATGCGCTTCTTGAGCCTGAGCCCCGCGACCATGCCGTTGAAGGCCGTGGCAAGATCGCCGACCTCGTCGCGCGAGGTTGGCGGCACGCTGACATCGAGATCGCCAGCGCTTACCGCCTTGGCGCCGCGCACCAGGCGCGCGAGCGGCCGTGTGATGCCGCCGCTGAGCAGGGCGCTCAGCCATAGCGCCAGCCCCAGGGCCGCCACGACCAGCGCGCTGCTGACCACAAGGGCGCGATGCTGGTGGCGCTCGGCAGCCACCCCTATCGCTTCCGTTAGCTCGACCAGGGCCCGCATAGCCACATTGACGCTGCTGGCGACATCGTGGCCGTGGCCGATGAGTTTTTCGGCGGCGGCAGGGGGCGGCCGGCCCGCGGCCAGCGCCTGCTGTATCGCGGCTGCTGCCTCGCCATGCTCCAGCGCTTCTTCTTCCAGCTCCGCCACGGCTTGTTCCACCACGTCGAGCACCGCCGCGGTCTCGCCGGCCAACTGCCGTTGCCGAGCATCGGCGAACAGGCGGTCGAGCTCGGCGAGAACCGTGGCAATGGCCGCGACCTCGTCGTCCAGGGCGGCCTGGAGGGTAGCCGGCGGGGTTTCCTCATGACCTTCCGCGACAGCCAGAAGATGACGATAGGTCAGGTCGCGCTCGACACTGAGAAGCGCCAAGCGGGCAAACTGGTCGTCGAGCGGCACGAAAACTTCGGTAAGCGCGCGCAGCTCCCCTTCAATCTGGCGCGAGCGATAAAGGCTGTGTGCGGCTGCAGCGCTGAGCAGCAGCACCAGGGTCAGCGCCAGAGCCAGAATTTTCGCACGGACGGTGACCCGCGTTCCCCTAACGGCCACGCGCTACTCCAATGTCAGATATGGGGCAAGCAGCGAACCATGCACCCAGCCTTGTTGGCCGGTCCAGGTCAGTACCTCGATCCACTCGCCGTCTTCGCCGAGGTGCTCGGCCATGGCGCCGCGGCGAAGCCAACCGATCGCGGCATGGTCTTGCCCAGGGCCCCTGCGCAACCGCGCACCGTCGACCGTCGATTCGAGCCAGTTGGCCAGGTTGGCATCGTCGAGACAGGCGCGCCGGTCCATGGCGCGATAGACGGCCTCATAGTCGCTTTCGCCGCGGGCGCCCGGCAGGCAGTGATAGGTGTCGTAGACCCTTTGCACGAGATCGTAGTCCAGGCCGCGATCGATGGCATCGGCGAGCACCGGCAGCAGGCGCCGATCATCCGCCTTGCCTGCATAATCGCTGCAGGCGACCGCAAGCTCCGCAAGCGCAGCCCGCCGGCTGTTGTCCGAGCTGCCGGCGCTTTCGTATTTGGCAATCCAGTCGCCGATGGTGCCGCAGGCTGCCGTTGGCCCCGCAAGTGCCGATAGCGGCACTACCGCCAAGGCGATTGCATATTTTTGCGTAATCATGGGCGTCTCCCGCATGGCGTGGACGCCGTTATACTGCACGGCGAACAGAGGGGGGCACAACAGTGACGTGGCAGGGGTTGGCTGCGCTTCGCGACGGAACCTGGCTGACGGCACGCCGGGTCAAGGTCTATGCGGCCTTGATCCTGGTCGGCGCCGCCGCTGGGAACGGATTTCTCCCACGTCTATGGCGCCGGCAGCCTGGTGCGCGATGGCAGGCCAGCCGATGCCTATTCCCACAGCGCCCTGCATGCGGAGCAGAAACGCATGTTCGCCAACGAATCCGTGCCCTATTACAGCTGGCACTACCCGCCCATGTATTTGCTGGTGGCAGCCCTGCTGGCGGGCCTGCCTTATTTCGGCGCCCTGGCGCTGTGGATGGCGCTGACCCTGCCGCTCTTTCTATTGGCCATGCGGCGCATTGCTCCCGGCCGACAGGCGATATTGGTGACGCTCGCCTATCCGGCGGTTTTCGTCAACTTGATCCATGGCCAGAATGGCTTTCTCACCACCGGCCTGACCGGCCTTGCGCTGCTTGCGCTCCAACGGAGACCGCTGCTGGCGGGTATTCTGATCGGCCTGCTGGCCTACAAGCCACAGTTCGGGGTTCTGATTCCGTTCGCCCTGGCTGCGGCAGGCTATTGGCGCGCCTTCGCTGCGGCTGCCGCGACGGTGTTGGCTCTGGCCGCCGTTACGACCGGCCTGCTCGGCCCGGATATCTGGCCGGCCTTTATGGAAAGCTCGGCTTTCGCCCGCGAGCAGGTCATCGAGCAGGGCATCGCCAGCTTCCACCGCTCGGTCAGCAGCTTCGCGGCCCTGCGCGTGTTGGGAGCGCCACTTGGCCTGGCCTATGGCGTGCAGCTCCCGGTATCGCTGGCAGCTTTGGCGGTCGTCATATGGGCCTGGCGGGGCCCGGGGCCGCAAGCCATCAAGAGCGCCCTGCTTGTTGCCTGCACCCTGTTGGCGACGCCTTATGGCTGGGATTACGATCTGATGCTGCTGGCCCTGCCCATCGCCTGGCTTGCCGCGGCGGGACTTGAACGCGGCTTCCTGCCCTGGGAGAAGACGGCACTGGCGGCAGTTTTTGTCTTGCCATTCCTCGCCCGCCTGCTGGCCGGCGCCGTCAGCCTGCCGATTGCGCCCCTGGTTATCGTCGGCTTCGTGTTGGTCCTGGTCCGGCGGCTTGCGGCGGAACGGGCTCAGTCGTAGCCGAACAGCCAGACCGTGGTGGCGTCGTGGATGTTGTGCACCGAGTGGCGCATGCGCTTGGGAATGAAAGCCTCGTCGCCGGGGCCAAGAATCACGCTCCGGTCATCCATGAACAGCTCGAGGCTCCCTTCGACCACCGTGACCAGCTCGTTGGTGGCGTGGACGAAATCGTTCCACTGCTGTCCGGGCGGGTCGACAAAGGGGTGGCAGTCATAGCCGCGGGCGGCCCAGTCCGCCGCCACGGCATCGCGATCGACGGGCAGGGGGAACTTGCCCCCGTCAGGCATCGCCGAGCCTCTCCACGGTGACCGGATCGCCGTCGCGCACGCTTGCCAGCGACGTTACGTCATCGAGGGCGCGGCCCCAGATGTTGGTGGGTGCGGCCAAGCGAATCTCGTCGCCCTGCGATATCGGCGTGCGGCCGAAGCCGATGGCGATGGAATCGCCCTCCACCCAGAAGGCCAACTCGCCGGCCTCGACCACGGCGCGGGCGTCCGCCTCGCGCGGCACCGAAACGGGGGTGGAGAAATAGACCTCCTCGCCCCAGGTGTTGGCGTGGGCATGGAAAGGTGCTGCCGCAGCCAGGGCCGCAGCGGTCGGTGTGTCCAGCAGCTCGACGCGGATGCTTATCGTGCCCGCCGTAATCTTCAGTCCCGCCATGCTTATTCCACCCCCCTGACTTTGTTGAGCAATTGTTCGAGGGTCATCGGCACTTCCACCACTTCGTTCAGGGCGCGGTCGATGTCGGTACTGTCGAGGGACCAGACGTCCTCGCGCATGGCGATCACCCAATTCGACAGAAAGCGGCGGTGATGCTCGAGCGCCGCCTCGGGCTCGCTGAAATGGGCGGCGAGTATGGCCAGCGCCAGCTGCCGCGGCCCGGCGCCGTCATAGCCCCACTCGAAACCCTGGTCGGAATAGGTGCGCAAATCCAGACGGGGATCGAGCGGCTCCCCATCCACGGTGACCGTGCATCGCTGAGCGCCGCGTTTGCCGTTGAAAAACCTCATATGCGGGAGTCTATCACCGGATTCCACCAATCGCACGGCCTGTGACAGTCAACACATGTCGAGGGCGTGTCCGCCCCTACATTTCCATACCGACAGACAACGCATGCCCCGCACGGGCGTGCCAAGGCCCGAGGATGAAGGGAAATACCGATGTTGGGACTGAGTTTCACAAGTTCGAAACGCGCCAAGGCCCGAGCCGCGGCTACGCCGCCGCCGCCACCGCTGCCGGAAGTGAATCTTGATGTGGCACCGCCGCCGCCGCCCCAGGTCGTGGCGATGCGCCGGCCGGCGCCGCCGATGCCGGCGCCGAAGCTGGACGTGACCGAGGCCCTTCTCGAAGAGGACGAGTTCGACGCCGATGCCGAGGAGCTCGCAGAAGAGGCGGTCGAGGACACGGTGGTCGATCTGGTCAACGAGAGCACCGGCAACACTGTCGCACCGCCGCAGGCGCGGGTGCCCATGCAGGTGATCGTCTTCACCTCGCAAAAGGGCGGCTCCGGCAAGACCACACTGTGCGGCCAGACCGCCGTGGCGGCCGAGCTTTCGGGCAACGGCCCCATTGCGCTGGTCGACTGCGACCCCCAGGGCAGTCTCGCCGAATGGTGGAACGCCCGCGATCTGGAGACGCCGGTCTTCGTCAATTCCAGCGTCGAGCAGCTGGCCGACCATCTCGAGCAGCTCAGGATGGCGGGCATCAAGCTGGTCTTCATCGATACGCCGCCGTCGGTCACCGATACCATTCGCGCGATCGTCGGCCATGCCGATCTCGTGGTCATCCCGACCCGCCCCAGCCCGCACGACCTGCGCGCCGTGGGTGCCACGCTCGATATCGTAGATGGCCTCGGCAAGCCGCTCGTCTTCGCCGTCAATGCGGCGACGGCGCGGGCACGCATCACCAGCGACACCGCCGTCGCGCTGTCCCAGCACGGGACGGTGGCGCCGGTCACCATTCACCACCGCACGGATTTCGCCACCAGCATGATCCGCGGCGGCACGGTGATGGAGGCCAAGCCCGACGGCAAGTCGGCGACCGAGGTCACGGAACTGTGGCGCTACATGTTCACCCGCCTGAGCAAGGTCGAGCGTCGGCGGTCCAGCCGCCCGTTCAATGGCGTCGACCGCCGCGACCCCGACCGGGGCAAGAAGGCATTCGGCCACGGCAACACCCAGTCGGGCCCCGCCTTCGGGCGCCGGGCCGGCGACTGAGCCGAGCGGTCACAGGTAACGAGGGAAGAGAAACATGTTGCACGCAAACAATACCGCGAACGGCAGCGGCCTCTTCGCCAGAAAGGGCGAAGCCAAGCCGACGCCGGATTACGTGCCGATGCTCAAGACCGTGGCGCCGGCGAAGATAGAGGCCGAGGCCGCCGCGCACGCGCCCCTGCCGGAAGCCAGGCCCTTGCCCGGCTCGGAAGATGGCCTGGGCTCGCTCATCATGCGCCGCACCGCGCCGCGCGACCCGGCTCCGGAAGTCGCGGCCGTGCTCGAGGAAGACGCGCGTATCCGAGCCGAAGCCGCGAAGGCGGAACAGCAGGCCGAGGCGTTGGCCGATACGGTCAGCGAACAGGCCGACAACGGCATGCTTTACGAAAGCCTGCGTATGGGTCTGCCCATGCCGGACCTCAGCGCGGCCAAGACAGAGAGCGACGACGAACCCGCAGAGAGCGCGGACGTGGTCAGCTTCGAGGAGGCGGCGCGCCAGCATGTCGCGCGCCCTACCGACGGCGCCGCTGGTGAAACGCCGCGGCGCCGCAAACTGACCCTGCGCCTGGCCCAGGACGATTTCGAAATCCTGAAGGCCCATGCCGACAAGAGCGACCGCACCTATCAGGACATCCTGGCAACGGCGACCAAGAGCTATCTCGATGCCCTGCCGGCGGAAAAGCCCGGCATGATCGGCGGTCTGCTGCGTCGCTTCCGCTAGGCGACTATTCTTCCGAGAGCAGCTCGAAGCCGCTCCAGAGGCCGCGCTCGGCAATCCGGGCGCGGCCTTCGAGCGCGACATAGCGGCGCCCCTCGCCGGCCAGGGCCCTGGCCCAGCCCGTATAGATCATGCCTTCCGAGAGATCGTAGCCGTTGGCGCGGCAGAGCACCTTGCCCGGCGCGCCGTTGACGCCGTTGCAAACGACCTCCGCCCCCGCCGTCAGATCGAGCAGGGCGGCGCGCGCCAGTACGCCGCAGTCGGAGTCGTCGCTGCCGCGCCGGCACAGCGCGCCGAGCTCCGGCGCATCGATGCCGAACAGCCCGACCTCGCTGCCGTCAAGCAGCAGGGTGTCGCCATCGACGATCTCGACCGTGTCGCCCGCGAAGGCGTGCGGGGCGAGTAGGCAAAGCATGAGAGCCAAGCGCTTCATCGTACCAGCCTAACACGGTAGAATGGCGGGTCCATGCGCAAAGGGTTGCTCAGACTGGCCATCGCCCTGGCCGTCGGGCTGGGGGTGCTCCTCGCAGGGCGCGGGGTGATCGCGCTCGCCCCCCATATTGGCCTGTTCGTCAGCGGCTTCATCCTGCTGTTCGGCGGCTATCTGGCGCTTGCCGGCGTCTACATCGCCGTCGCCTGGGTGATTCGCGGTTTCCGCAATCATGCAGCCCTCTAATCCAGCCCCAGCAGGCGAGCAGGAGTCTCGGCCATCATCAGGCGCAGTTCGTCTTCTTCTATGCCTTCGCCGGCAAGGCCCTTGACCAGCATCTTGTAGCCGTCCGGGTGGATCGGGTTGCCGCTCTGGCCGAGATCGCTGGCGAGCACGAAATGCTCGGGCCCGACCGTCTTGATGGCGTCGGCCATCATGGTGAATGAGAGATGCTGCCAATGGCGCATCCAGGCGTGGGTGGCGTGCGGGCCCATCAGATGGTTGAGCACGTCGAGCTCGATCTTGCCGCCGAGCGCCGCCACTTGGCGCATGTCGCCGAGCGTCATGCCGGGAACATCCGCCATGGCGTGGGTGACGACCATGTTGCGCACCCCGAGGTCGCGCCCGCGGCGCATGACGGCAAGCACCTCGGCCGGCGAGACATGCCCCGTCTGCAGCACCAGATCCTCGCGCGCGATGATACGAAGCACCGCCTCCATCTCCGGCGTCACGCTGCCGTCCACGGCGACGCGGATGCCTTCGCCCGGCTCGCCGAAGGTTTGCAGATGATGCGCGGCATCGAAGGTCGGCAGCCATACCACCTTGCCGCGCCCGCCCTCCATGCGGTGCATCCACTCCACGGCCTCTGCGTTGATGCCGCCGACGGCGCCGTTGAGCACGATGCCGCCGAAGACCTCGATGTCGGGCACCTGCTGCATCACCAGATAGGCCCGGTCGGCGGTGCTGGTGACGTGGTTCTTGAGCACCAGGCCGCGCATGCCGGCGCGCTTCGCCGCGCGTGCCACGTCCACGTCGAGAAAGCCGCGGCCGAAGACATCCGGGCCCGAGTGAACGTGCAGGTCGATGGCGCCGGCGATCGGGCTCTGCAAGGGCGGTGGCGGCGGATAGACCCGCTCCTGCGCCATTGCCCCCGAGGCGATTAAGACGGCCATTGCCGCCCAAAGATAGGTTCGTGCCATGTCCGATGTCCTCCCTGGCGCTCAAGGTAGCATATGCCAGATGGCGAACGTGGCGGCGCCGATCCTGCGCGTCTCCACGGCCTCGTATCCACGCGGCGGCGGGCTGTCTTCGTCCGCGGCATGCTCCACGATGACGATGGCGCCGGGCGCCGGCCAGCCGTTCTCCGTCAGTGCGGCAAGCGCCGGTACGGCGAGGCCTTCATGATAGGGCGGATCGAGAAAGAGGAGGTCGCAGGGCACGGGCGCCGGGCCGGGGCGGGCGGCATCGCGGGCGATGACCGTGGCGCGGTCTTCCAGGCCGAGGCTGGCGATATTGCCACGCAGGGCGGCGAGTGAGGCACGCGCCGATTCCACGAACACGGCCCGCGCGGCGCCCCGCGACAGGGCCTCCAGGCCGAAGGCCCCGGTGGCGGCGAAGACATCGGCGACGATGGCGCCGTCGAGGCGGAATTCGGCGAAGGCGCCGCTGTGGGCGATCATATCGAACAGGGTCTGGCGGGCGCGGTCGGCGGTGGGGCGAACGTCGCGCCCGGCCGGGGCCTCCAGGCGACGCCCGCGCAAGGCCCCGCCGACGATTCTCACCGCTTCGCCTCCAGCCAGGCGCTGCCCAACTGCTCGCGCAGCACTTTCTGCGGCACCTCGGCCACCTTGCCCGCCGCCAGATTGCCGAGCTGGTAGGGGCCGTAGGCGGTGCGGATCAGCCGGTTGACCGCCAGGCCGACATGGCCCAGCAGTTTTCGCACTTCGCGATTCTTGCCTTCGCGCAGGCTAACGCTGAGCCAGCTGTTCTTCCCCTCGCCGCGATGCTCCACCGAGATGTCGGCGCCGGCATAGCGTACGCCTTCCACGGTCACGCCCTTGGCCAGTCGGCGCAGGGCGGTCTCGTCGACGCTGCCGTGCACACGCGCGCGGTAGCGCCGGGCAAGACCGGTCTTGGGGTGCTCGAGATGGCGGGCGAGGGCACCGTCATTGGTCAGCAGCAGCAGGCCTTCCGAGGTGAGGTCGAGGCGGCCGACGGAGATCACCCGCGGCAGGTCTGCGGGCAGGGCCTCGAAGACCGTGGCGCGGCCCTGTTCGTCGCGATGGCTGGTGACCAGGCCGCTGGGTTTGTGATAGCGCCACAGTCGCGTTCCTTCCGGCGCGCCTATGGGCTTGCCGTCCACCTGGATGCGGTCCTTGGCCGTGACCAGTACCGCCGGGCTTTCCAACACCTCGCCGTTCACCGCCACGCGGCCGGCAGTGATCCAGCGCTCCGCCTCGCGCCGCGAGCAGAGGCCGGCGCGCGCCAGGCGTTTGGCGATGCGCTCTCCCTTCGCCTCCGTCATGGCCGGCAGGCGGCGACGAAGGCGGCGAAAAGGCAGCGGTCGCCGTCGGAGATGAGGAACTCCGGGTGCCACTGCACGCCGAGGCAGAAGCGATAGCCGGGCGCCTCGATGCCCTCGATGACCCCATCGGGCGCCGTGGCGTTGACGATGGTGCCGTCGCGAACCGTCTCCACCGCCTGATGATGGGCGCTGTTGACCGGCAAGGTCTCTGCCCCGGTGATGCGGTGCAGCAGGGTGTTGGAGACGATGCTCACCTCATGCCCCGCCTCGTCGCGCGGGTTGGGCTGTTCGTGGGCGAGCGCGTCCGGCACCGCGTCCGGGATGTGTTGGATCAGCGTTCCGCCGAGCGCCACCGCCAGCAATTGCTGGCCGCCGCAAATGCCGAGCACGGGCATGTCGCGGGCGAGCGCCGCGCGGGTCACGGCGAGTTCGAACGCGGTGCGCCGGTCCTTGGTGGTCACGCTGTCGTGGCGCGCGCCGGCGCCGAACAGCGCCGGGTCCACGTCGAAGTTGCCGCCGGTCACCACCAGGCCGTCGAGGCGTTCTATATAGGCTTCCGCCAGGGCGGGATCGGTTTCCAGGGCCAGAGGCAGGGCGCCGGCGGCGCTGAGGACGGAAAGATAGTTCTGGCGCAGGGCGTACCAGGGAAACTTCGAGTAGCCGCCGGCCGGCTCGTCGTCGAGGGTGACGCCTATCAGGGGCATTGCGGGTGCGCTCATGGCCGCACCATAGAGCCGTCGTGGGCCGGGTGGAACCCGGTTGACGGGCTCGCCCGCCGACGCCACGCTGCGGCCATGTCCGATGGTGAGCCCATGGCGCAAGCGCTGGCCGAAGCGAAGGCCGCCGCCGCGCGCGGCGAGGTGCCCGTGGGCGCCGTATTGGTCGATGGCGCGGGCAATGTGCTTGCCGCCGACGGCAACCGCGTGGAGGAACGCTGCGACCCCACGGCACACGCGGAAATGCTGGTGCTGCGGGCGGCGGCAGCCTCACTCGGCTCGCCGCGACTCGTGGATTGCGACCTCTATGTCACCCTGGAGCCCTGCCCGATGTGCGCCCAGGCCATCTCGTTCGCGCGCATCCGCCGGCTCTACTTCGGCGCCTCCGACCCCAAGGGCGGCGGTGTCGAGTACGGCCCGCGCCTCTTCGCCCAACCCACCTGCCACCACCGCCCCGAAGTCTATGGCGGCATCGACGAGCGCCGCGCAGGCGACATGCTGCGGGCGTTCTTCGCGGCAAAGCGTGCGTAGGATCTCGCACGAAGCGCCCTGAGTCGATGATGAGAAGCTGCCGGATATGCAAAAAGGCAACCATCGACTCAAGGCGCAGCCCGCGCAGCACATTGAGGGGTAATAGAGCCCGAGGGGACAGCAAACCCTGAGGGGACAGTTTTATAAAACTGTCCCCGCCTCATTCGCCCTGCATAATTCGGTACCGCATAATTCGGTACCGGTCACCGAACTTATGCGGGTAGTCGGGAGGTATAACAACCAGAAGTTCGGTGACTGGTACCGAATTCTGGTACCGAATTCTGTGGCGGCGGCCGGCGCGGTTGAGCGAACAAGCGGCGCATCGTATCCTCTAACGCAGGGCGCGCGACATGGCCGAGAGCGGTGTCACACAAAAG
>CAZKTK010000073.1:3930-10265 GCA_964555535.1 uncultured Rhodospirillaceae bacterium | reverse complement strand
ATGGCCATCTATCGACCATGATGAACGCCAACTTCGTCGCCGCCGTGCCCAACTTTCGCATCATGGAGATCGACATCGACCAGGTGCCCTGGCGCGACGAGCTGTTCACGGTGGTGCCCAAGATAGAGAACGGCATCCTGCAGCTGCCCACCGGCCCCGGCTGGGGCACCGAGCCCATAGAAGAGGCGCTTGCCGCCCACCCGCCACGGTCGACAGGCGGCATCGTCGAGTGGGAGTGACGCTTCGCCAATGAAGCTCTACGACTTCAACCAGGCACCCAATCCGCGCAGGGTGCGGATGTTTTTGGCGGAGAAGGGGGTGGCGGTTCCGTTGGTACAGGTGAACGTGCGCGAGATGGCGCAGTTCGAGCCCGGCTTTCAGGCGGTCAATCCCTATGGGGTGGTGCCGGTGTTGGAGCTTGATGATGGCACCTGCATTGGCGAGTCGGTGGCCATCTGCCGCTATATCGAGGAAATGCACCCCGAGCCGCCGCTGATGGGCACGGACGCCAAGGACAAGGCGCTGGTCGAGATGTGGAATCGCCGCGCCGAGCATGACGGGCTGATGGCGGTGGGCGAGACCGTGCGCAATCTGCTGCCGCTCTTCGAGGACCGCGCCCTGCCAGGCACCCGCGGCGTGCCGCAGATCCCGGCCCTTGTCGAGCGTGGCCGCGCCTCGGCGGAGCGTTTCTTCCGGCATATCGATGCGCGTCTCGGCGAAAGCGCGTTCCTTGCCGGGCCGCGCTTCACCATCGCCGACATCACCGCCTGGGTGGCCACCGCCATGGCCGCGCGCGGCGAGATATCGCTGCCCGAGGACTGCACCAACGTAAAGCGCTGGTTCGACGCCATCGCCGAGCGGCCGAGCGCTCAGGCGTGACAAGATTGAAAATTTTCGGCCAAAAATTTTCAATCTCGTTTGGAGATTGAAAGCTAGCTTTCATTTGCTTCAATGACTGTGGTCGTCGGGCACGCTAGCGGTCTGGTCGGTGGTGGGCGGGCCGGCGGGTTCAGGGGCGCCGGCGGCGAACGCCGTGGCGCCGGGATGGCGTGTCAGGGGGCCGCCGCTGGCCGGGTCTGCGCTCTCGAAATCGGCGACACGCTCGCTCAGCGTCCTCGCGACCAGCCAAGCGTGGCGGTCGGGGAAGTCGGGGCGGCTGACGAGCAGGTAGTCGCCGAAGCGGAACAGCGCCGTCAGCGGCGAGGGGCCGAAATCGGCGAAGGGCGCTTTGCCCGCATTGAGCGCCGTGGCGTCGGCGCGTGAAAACAGCACCACTTCGAGTTGGCTGGTGGTGATCAGACTTGCCAGGCGCTGCTGGTCCGGCGCGCGGCTGACGCGGGAGCGACTCTCGGGCAGCCATTCCGCAAGTGTAGCTGCGATCCGCTTGGCCAGCGGATAGGTCGGCACGTCGGCGCGGCAGCAGCCGATCAGAAGGTGTTTCTGCCGATAGACCGACCATTGGCGATAGGGCGTGTGGCCGCTGGCGGCGACGAAGGCCGTCGCCACCAGGGTTCCACGCAGGACCGCACGGCGGTCGAGCATTTCGGCCTCAGTCTTCGAAGACGCTGAGATCGAGAATGGCCGAGACTGCGTAGTTGGGCAGATCGACCACCTGACCGACCACCAGATCGGCCGCGACACTTGTCAGGACATAGGCCTGCTCGCGGGAGAGACCGTGCTCGCGCTGAATGTAGTCGATCAGCTCGATCAACGCGGCGCGGGCTGCCAGGGTCAGGTCCTCGTTGAGGTTCTCGAGATCGGCAATCTGGCCGCCATCGAGATAGGCGAGGAACGGCGGGATCTCGCCCTTGTTCTTGAGCGGGAAGCCGACCGTCGCATAGAATTCACTCGGCGCGATGGTCTTGAGCTGGGCACCGCCTTCGAATTGCGGGCCCGTGATATGCGCGCCGGCACCGGGACGGATCTCCGTGCGCACGGTCACCTTGGCGCCGATCTCGATGGCGGTGCCGGAAACCTCGCCATCGCCCTGGGCGAAGTGCACGTCGCCCACGAACACGCCGCAACCGTCCACATAGCACGGCAACAACAGCGTTGTGCCGACCTGCATCTGCTGCACATCCATATTGCCGCCATTCTCACGCGGCGGGATCGTGCGCAGGCAGTCCGCTGCATCGCTGCCGTTGGGCCCGCAGACCGCATCCGGCTGGGCGCCTGTGGGTTCGGGCATGAGAGCGATGCCGCCTGCCGCGCCAAGGGCTGCCTCACGCGCTTTCCAGGCGGCGACTTCCGGCTCACCGGGCAAGACGCCGACCGAGCCCATGAAGGCTGCCATGGGAATGCGGATACCCGGCATCTGGTCGGAAGTGGCACCGTCACGCGCGGTCTTCCAGCCGACGAAGTACGGCTCGGTATAGAGGTCGCGCAAGAAGCCGAAGCCGGGAACGATCAGCGTGTAGCCGAACTGGTCGGGCTCGATATCGACCAGCGTGATCGCGATGGCGTCGCCCCGCTTGGCGCCATTGATGTGCACCGGCCCGGTCATGGGATGAACGAGATTGAGATCGACCGCACTGAGGTCGTCGGCGGTCGAGTCCAGCGTCAGGTCGCTGTCGAGCGCATCGCGGGTCTCGAAGATGATGTAATCGCCGGGATTGGCGTTCACCACCTGCGGGATGTTGGGGTGATAGCGATTGATGCAGTTCGGATCGTCGGCGCAATGGGCGCCGCTCTTGGCCACGGTCACCCGCTCTTGCCAGGTGACGTCGGTGGTATCGGCCAAGGCATGGCTAGCCAGAAGGCCGGTGCAGCCAAGCAAAGCTGCGGCGATGACAGGTTTCTTCATGGTTGGTCCCCTCCTCACAAAACGGTTCCATGCGCGCCCGTACGGGCGATTTGTCGAGTTTTGTGCGTTGCGTCAGGCATATGTGGCCAAGCGCAAAAGAACGCTACGCCTTTCGGATCGCGCGATCAATCGCTTATTGGAATGATTCGAGTCTCGCGTAGCTTGATCGGGGCCGGAATCAGCGCCAGACTCGACGCTCATCGCCGGTTTGGTAGGAGTTCATGCGATGCGGTTTTTATTCAGCTTCTCGCCCTTGTGATCGTCTTGATCGTTGTGGCCGTTATCGCATTGCCGTTCGTCATCAACACGGACATGGCAAAGGCCAAGATCGCCGATGCGGTGGGTGACGCGACGGGACGGGATTTCGCCATCGATGGCGCCATCGGCCTGTCCCTTTTCCCACCGGTGCGCATCGAGGCCAGCGGCGTGCGGCTTGCCAATGCCGAAGGCGGCGTCGCGGATACCCTCGTCAGTGTCGCGAATCTGGCCGTGTCGCTCGATGCCATTGCCATGATCTCCGGCGATATCGTGGTGCACGAGGTGGTGCTGACCGAGCCCGTGATCAGTCTCGAGGCCGATGCCGGCGGACGTCCGAACTGGGAGATGGCAGGCGCCGAGCCTGATGCCGCCGCAGCCGCCGAGGGGGGTACCGACGCAAGTGCGCCGCCTCGTCTCAGCCTCGGCCTGCTGCGCATAGAGAACGGCAGCTTCTCCTTCCGCAATGCGGCTGGGGCGGAACAACTCGCCGCGGCCGCCATTTCAGTATCCGTCTCGGCGCCGGGCATCGATCAGACCGCGACCGTCAAGGGCGGCATGACCCTGAACGGCGAGGCGGTAACCCTCGATGTGGCCGTGGCGCCGCTGGGGGCCGGCATGGCCGGCGGCCGCTTCGACCTGACCACGGCGGTCGGCTCGTCGCTGGTGAGCCTCGATTGGCAGGGCGCCATTCAGCCCGGTCCCGTGCCCGGCGCGGACGGCACCCTCGCCCTGGACATCCCATCGGTCGGCACTCTGGCCACGTGGCTCGGCCAGCCGCTTCCGGCCGATCAGCCGGATCCCGGACCGCTGAAGCTCGACGCCAAGCTTGTCGCGGAGGGCAATACCGTCGCATTGACAGAAGCAGCTATCGCCGGCGACGGCCTTTCGGCGACCGCCCATGGCTCGATCGAGACCGGCGATGTCACCAAGGTCGCGCTGCGGCTGGAAGGCGACCGCCTGGATATCGACCGCTATCTGCCGCCGCCCGCCCCGGCACCGGAAGGCGAGGCCGCGCCTGCGCCCGCAGCGGACGACGAGGCCGCGGCGCCGTCCGATCCCTTTGCCGCGCTGCCCGACGAGCCCTTCCAGCTTGCTGCCTTGCAGGCCATCGAGGCCGATATCGGCGTCAAGCTCGGTGGCCTCAGTGCGATGGGCTATGAGCTTGGGCCGCTGGACATCGCCGTGCAGACGCGCGACGGGGCCCAGGTGCTGGAAATTTCCGAGCTCGGCCTCTATGGCGGCAATGTCTCCGGCATTGCCACGCTGAGCCCTGCCGATGACGGCCTTGGGGTGGACGTCACCATGGCCATGAATGGGGTGGCGCTGGGCGAGCTTGCCGCGGCGGCAAAGGCGGAGGTGCCCATGGTCGGCAATGCCTCAGGCAGCATTCGCGCCACGGGTAGCGGGGACAGTCCGCGCGCTTTGGCCCAGACCCTGTCCGGCGAGGTGGTATTGGCGCTCGGCGGTGTCGAGACCAGCGACGAGGCTTTGGCCGCGATCTCCGAGATGTCACTGATGCTGGCCTTGCCCGGCATGGAGGCCTCGCCCAATCTCAATTTCTCCATGGTCTATAACGGCGAGCGCGTGGCGCTTACGGCCACCACCGATCCGCTGCCCCAGGTGCTCGGCGCGGAGCGCTTCAATGCCAAGCTATCGTTGACCTCGGGCATGGTGCAGGCGTCCTTCGATGGTGCCCTGCAGCAGCGCCCGGCGCCCGGCATCGACGGGGATATCGGCCTCGATATCGGCTCCGTCGGCAAGCTTGCGGCCTGGCTCGGCCAGCCGCTGCCGGAGGAACAACCTGATCCCGGCCCGCTCAGTCTGCGCGCCACGGCCGTGGCCGACGGCGCCAAGCTGGTCTTGAGCGAGGCCGTGATCACCGGTGACGGGCTGAACGCCAGGGCGTCCGGGACCCTCGACCGCTCCGGGCCGGTACGGCAGATCGACCTCACCATCGATGCGGATGCGCTCGACATCGACCGCTATCTGCCGCCACCGCCACCGCCGGCAGCAGCCGAGGAAGCGGCGGAGGCAGCCCCGGCCGAAGCGGCGCCCGCGGGCGATCCCCTGGCAGGCCTGTCGGACGAGCCGCTGGATATTGCCCATTTGCGCGAGATGGAAGGCAAGGTCGCCGTGCGGATCGGTGCCCTGCGCGTCAAGGGGTACGAGGCTGGGCCGATTGCCTATACCGCGACCATGGAAGGCGGCGTGCACCGCATGGAGCTGAGCGAGCTCGGCCTCTATGGCGGAACGGTCAAGGGGGTGGTGATTGGCGACGGTTCCGGCGACGGCCTCGGTATCGACGTGACGGTGGATGTTGACGGTGTGGTGCTCGACCGGCTGGCCGAGCTTCTGCAGGCGCCCATCGGCGGCACGGCAACGGGGACGCTCAGCGCCAAGGGCCGCGGCGACAGCGCCCGTGCGCTGGTGTCCTCGCTCTCCGCCAATATCGATATGGCGCTGGCGGGCATGGATCCGGCGTCGCCCATGACCCCCGGCATTTCCGAGTTGTCTGTCGTGGCGGCGCTTGCCGGTCTCGACGGTGCGCCGACGGCGGAGCTGTCCACGGTCTATAACGGCGAGCCGACAACCGTGACGGCAACGCTGTCGCCATTGCGCGAGGTGCTGGGCGCGGATCGTTTCGACGCGGACCTGGCGCTTGCATCGGCGCCACTCGCGGCTTCCTACAAGGGTGCCGTACAGCAGCGCCCCGCACCCGGTCTCGACGGCGAGATGAGCGTCGATATCGGCTCGGTGGGGGCACTGGCGGCGTGGCTCGGCCAACCCTTGCCCGCGGGGCAGGCGGATCCCGGCCCGCTTGCGCTTCGTGCCAAGCTCGCGACCGACGATGCGGGCGTGACCCTGGAGCAGGCCTCGGCGGAGGGCAACGCCTTCACCGCCCGCGCGGAGGGGCGCTTCGAGACCGCAGGGGAGGTGCCGAAAGTGACGGCGGCGCTGACCGTGGACCGTCTCGACCTCGATGCGCTGATGCCCCAAGCGCCGGCGAGCGAGAGTGCGGCGCCGGCGGGCGAGGGCGGCGGCGCGGCCGCACCGGCCCAGGCCGGCGACTGGAGCGACGATCCGATCGATGTCTCCGCCCTGCATGCGGCCGTGGCCGACATAACGCTGGAGGCCGCGAACGTCACCTATCAGGGCCTGGCTATCGATGCCATGACAGCCGATGCCAAGCTCGATGGCGGGGTGCTGAAGGCGGTGCTGCACAATCTGAGCACGGTGGGCGGCGCCATCACGGCGGCCGTCGATGTCGATGGCA
>CAZKTK010000073.1:0-3830 GCA_964555535.1 uncultured Rhodospirillaceae bacterium | reverse complement strand
TGGCACCAGCCGGGTTACGAGGTGAACTGGCAGGCCGTGTTCAACGAGATCGCGCTCGATCCGGCCAAGATTGCCGCCCTGCCGGCGGACCTTGCCGAGACGGCGGTCGGGCTCGGCGTCGAGTTGCCGGTCACCATTCTCGAAGGTGTTGGCGGCGGCGTCGAGGCGGTTATCGAGGAAGTGCTGCCGGTCGGCGAAGGCGAGGGGCCCTTGAGCGTGCTTGAGGAGGCCTTGCCCGATATCGAGGGCGACTCGCCGCTCAGCATATTGGAGGAGGTACTGCCATTGCCCACGCCCGACCCGGCTCCGGCGCCCGAAGCGGCGCCGGCACCCGAGCCGGAACCCGAAGGCCTGCCCGATCCGGTCGGCGCTATCAGGGATCTCATGAACTAGATGCGCCTGTTATCGCTAGTGGCGGCCCTGACAGTGGCCGCGGGCATGGCACGGGCGGAGCCCGATGCCATGATGCAGGGTCTTGCCGGCTGGACCGTCTCGCCGTTGATGACCATTGGCGACGAGGTGCACGGTTATCGGCCGCCCGGCATTCCCGATGGCATCGGCGCATTCGCCCTCGATGGGGAGACCGTGCGCGTGTTCGTCAATCACGAGCTTTGGCGCGATGCGGGCCCGACCTACGACATCGGCGAGCTGCAAGTGGTTGGTGCGCGAATCAGTGTCTTCGATATTGACCGTGCCACGCGGGAGGTGCGCGCGGCCGGCATCGCCTACGATCGCGTTTACGACCGTATCAGCCGCATCGCCCAGACGGCTAGCCAGATCAGTGAGCAGACGGAAATTCCCAATGCCGGTTTCAGCCGGTTCTGCTCCGGCCAGGGCGTGCGTGCCGGCACGTTCGGCCTGGTCGACGACATCTATTTCGTGCCTGAAGAAGTGAAGCAGGGCGCCCATCGCTTCGGCGGTTCCGTCTGGGCACTGGATGTCGCCACGAGCGCGCTGTGGGCCGTGCCCGCCATGGGGCGTGGCGTGTGGGAGAACGTGACACCCCTCGATACGGGGAACCCCGACATGGTGGCGTTCCTGCTGGCGGACGATTTCGTCGAGGCGCCTTTGATCCTCTATGTCGGCAACATAGAGCATGGCAGCGAAAAGTTTCTCAACCGCAATGGCCTGGCGGATGGCCGGCTCTATACCTGGGTGGCCGATGACGGTGCGCGCACGCCAGATGACTTTGCCGGGAACGGAGCCGTGCAGGCCGGGCGCTTCGTGCCGCTTCCGCCGAGCCGAATGTCGCGCCCGCGCCGCATGCGGGCCAAGGCGTCGGGCGCCTTCCTGTTCTCCAGGCCCGAGGATGTTGCGACCGATCCGGCCAACGGGCAGCGGGCCGTGCTGGCCTCGACAGGCGGGAACACGTTCGCTGCGGATCGTTGGGGCACCACCTATCTCGTCGATGTCGAATTCGGCGAGGACTGGGCGACAATACCTGCGACGTTGACCATCCTTTACGACGGGGACGAGACGGGCGATGAGGGCCTGCGCAATCCGGACAATCTGGATTGGGGCGATGACGGCATCATCACCGTGCAGGAAGACAGGGCCGAGAGGGTGGGGCCGTTCGGCCGCAGCTCGGGCCGCGAGGCCTCCATATGGCGTCTCGACCCGGAGACGGGCGAGGCGGAGCGTATTGCCGAGATGAACCGGGCGGCAGCGCCCGACGATCCGGAAGCCGACGACATCGGCAATTGGGAATCGTCCGGCGTGCTCGACGTGACGGACCTCTTCGAGACCGCACCCGGCGAGACCCTGCTGCTGGCCACGGTGCAGGCGCACAGTCTTCTCGGCGGCAAGATCGAAGAGCACAAGCTTGTCCAGGGCGGCCAGATCATTTGGCTGTCGAGGCCCTGACCCAATCGCCAAAGATCGGTGACAGTTACCTATTAATTCACGAATTTTATAATTGTTTCAAATAGTTATGATTTCTTCGTGCGGCTTGCCACAGCGGAGGATTGCATAACATATTGAAAAATATCAATAAAACGAGTGGTAATAGGTAACTGTCACCGGGTTTGGGCGTAGCAGCCTCGCTCGATTTCCTCGATCACGCTGGGGCCGTTTGGCGACCAGCCGAGTTCCTCGCGGGCGCGTTTGGCGCGGACGCGGCTGTTGGAGCCCATGGTGTAGTTGGCGGCGCCGTCGCCCCATTCGGCGATGCCCTCGTCCAGGCTCATGCTTTCGGTGCGGCCGCCCTGGCCGAGGGTGCGGCTGATGGCCTGGCAAAGCTCGCGCATGCTCGCTTCGCCGTTCTCGGCGAAATAGAAGCTGCCGGTCGGTGCGCCTTCGAGCACCAGGCGGTAAAGCTCGACCAGATCCCTGATGTGGACGTTCGACCAGATATTGCCGCCGTTGCCGATATGGCGCGGCACGCCGCCATGCTTTTCGGCCAGGGTGAACAGCCAGGGCACCTGCATGCTATGCCTGTTGAGGCCCAGGCCCTCGCCATAGATCAGGGTCGGGCAGACGATGGCGGTGCGGATGCCGTCGTTGCCGGCGGCGCGCACCATGTCGTCGATGACGACGCGGTCGGCGCGGCCGGGCAGCGGCGTGATCTTGCTGCCTTCGTCATAGACCGCCTCGCCGGCCTCGCCGCCGGCCATGTCGCCGACGATGCTCGAGCCGCTGGTCTGGATGAGGGTCTTGCCGCTGCCCGCCAGCGCCTCGAGAAATATCTCGACGACACCGCGGTGGCTGGCATTGGCGGCATTGACCACCGCGTCCGCCTGCAACGCCGCCGCGCTCAACACGTCGCGGTCTTCGAGAGTGCCGATGACCGCCGGCATGCCGAGCGCGTCGGCCTTGGCCTGGCTGCGCACCAGGCCTGTCACGTTATGTCCCGCTGCCGTCAGATGAGCGGCGATGGAGCCGCCGATGAAGCCGGTGGCGCCGGTCAGGAAGACTTTCATGCTGTGCTCTTCTTTCGCTTCTTGGGCGCGCTGATGTGGATGGGGCGCCCGAGCGCGACGTGCGCCGCCTCGGCGACTTGCTCGCTCAAGGTCGGATGCGGGTGGATGGTCAGTGCCAGGTCCTCAAGGCTTGCGCCCATCTCGACGGCAAGCGTGCCCTCGGCGATCAGTTCCGAGGCGTGCGGGCCGACGATGTGCACGCCGAGCACGCGTTCGTCGGCCTTGTCGGCGACGATCTCGACGAAGCCTTCGCCGGCATTGATGGTGCGGCCACGGCCCGAGGCGGCAAGCGGGAAGCGGGCCGCCAGCGGATCGATTCCCTCGGCCTTGGCTTGCGCCTCGCTCAGGCCCACCGTGGCGATCTCCGGGTCGGAGAACACCACCGCCGGCACGCTGGTGGCAACGAAAGCGGTGTTGCGCCCGCACAACGCCTCCGCCGCCACTTGCGCCTCGGCTGTTGCCTTGTGGGCGAGGGCGCGGCCCGGCGTGATGTCGCCGATGGCGGCGATATGCGGCGTCAGGCGGCGGTCGTCGGCGACGGCAAGCAAGCCGGTCTCGCCGCTGCTCAGGTCGGCCACGTTGAGGCCGAGGTCGTCGGTGTTGGGGCGGCGCCCGACGGCGACCACCACGACTTCGGCGGGGATTGTCGTTTCGTCCTTGCCATCCGAGACGGCGAGCTTGCCACGCGACTGGCCAAGCGCTCGCGTCTCCAGTCTGACCTCGATGCCAAGCGCCTTGAGGCGCCGCGACACGAAGCGTGTCAGATGCGCATCCATGGTCGGCAGAACGCGGCTTTCGGCCTCGACAATGGTAACCGTGGCACCGAGCTTGGCGAAGGCGGTGCCGATCTCCAAGCCGATATAGCCGCCGCCGATCACCGCCATGGTCTGGGGTATGCGGTCGAGCCTGAGC
>CAZKTK010000072.1:0-10306 GCA_964555535.1 uncultured Rhodospirillaceae bacterium | reverse complement strand
GACGACGGAGACGCCCTTGAACATGCCGCTGCCGGAAGCGCCGGCGAACTTGCCGGTGCCGGAGACGATCTGGAACGGCCCGCCGGTCTCCGGGAAGGTGCCGGTGCCGGCCCATTCGAGAACCATCTTGTCGCCCGCGGCATCCTTCATGATGCAGACGCCGTTGGACTTGCCCTCACCGCCCTTGACGTGCCACAGGCCGGGACACTGCGATGTCATGTTGTGTGTGGGGTCGCCGCTGTCGTCATTGAAGAAAGTGCCGCTGAATTCGCCCGTGAAGATGAAGTTGCCGTCTCCCAGGCCGTATGCGGTGCCTTTGCCGAGCCAGCCGAATTGGCCATTGCAAGTGCCGGCGTAGGCATTTGTCGCCAGCATGAAGGCACCGACGGCGATAAGTGCAAACAATTTTCTCATGTGAAGCCTCTCCTCCCATTTTCCTATCCGGGTATATCCAGTTAGGTGTTTCGCATCGGGGAAATGCTACCATGCGATCGTATCGATAGCGAATCGATTAGCCTTCCGGCGCTTCGGGAATGTTCAGCCCCGCCTTGCGCAGGCCATCCATGAAGTGGTCGAGCAATTCGGGCTGATACCGGAAGAACTTTGCCCTGTCGGCGCGTGCGGTCTCGGCAATGTCAGGCCGTAATTCAAGCATGCGTGCGATGACGGGAGCGGCCTCTTCGCTGCGCCCGAGCTGACCATAGGCCGCGGCCAACGCCGCCTGCGCCCAGACGTAGTCCGGCATGTTCATGCGTCGTGCATGATCCAATGCGGTTTCGTAGTCGCGCTGGTCGTAATGGTGGAAATAGGCGGCGAAGTTGCCGATGGCTGGATACAGCCCCTGCATGGCAATGGCCCTGTCGATCAAGGCCAGCCCTTTCTCCCATTCTCCGGCATAGGCGAAGCGGTGCCCGAGATTGAGCAGGGAGTCGGCGCTGTAGGGATTGAGCTCGAGTGCCCGTTCCGCGGCTTGCGAGAAGGCGTCGAGATTGTCGCTGTAATAGAATGCGTTAGCCAGCGCGTAGTGCGCATGGCCGTCATTGGGCGCCAGCTTCACCGCGGTATTTGCCGCATTCAGCGCCTTGTCGATCAGACCCTGCTCCGGGTCGAGGCCGCGGCGATATTCGTCGAGATAGATCTCGGCCAGCCACGACCAGCCCAGCGCATAGTCGGGATCCGATCGTACGGTATTTTCGAGGCAGGTCTTTGCCGGCTGACGCAGCGCATCGGAGAATCCGCGCATGTACTCCGTTGCCCGCAGCACGCAATCATAGGAAGCGAGATTGGCCGGAGAGGCGCGGCGCAACGCGTCCATGGCGGCGATGCCGATGACGCCTTGGCTGTCGCCTACCGTCGCCGCGATGCGGGCGCTGACTTCGTCCTGGATGGCGAAAATGTTCTCCGGTGTGAGAGAGCGCTCGAAGGTTTCGCTCCAGAGCTGGGCCTCGGTCTCGGTGTCGATAAGCCTGGCAATGATGCGGATGGTATCGGCAGCCCTGCGGATGCTGCCCTCGACGATGTACCGCGCCCCGAGCTCGCTGCCGATTGCCGTCACGTCGACCGCCTGCCCCTTGTAGCGGAAGGTCGAATTGCGCCCGAGTACCGCGAGATGGCGGAAGCGCGATAGGGCGCCGATGATCTCCTCGGTCAGCCCATCGACGAAGAAATCCTGTTCCGGATCCTGTGCCAGATTGTCGAACGGCAAGACGGCAATGACCGGGCGGTCCGAGGTGGCAGGTATCACCGGCTCGTCGGGCGCGGGCTCCAAGTCGGGCCAAGCGGCAATGACAGTGACAATCATGACGATGGCGAGGGGGATCAGGCTGGCGGGGCCCCAATGGTACGGCCGTTTGTGCCTCACAGGCGCGCGCTCGCCCTCGGCCAGGACCCGATAGGCGCGCACCGGGTGCTCGATGTTTTTCACTTCGTGCTCGCCGAGGTCGGCGAAGCCGAAAGACACGCGGCCGCGGATGGTCGCCTGCACCGCGTCCGAGACCGCGACCGTGCCGCGCTCGGCGAGGCCCTCGAGGCGGGCGGCGATATTGACGCCGTCGCCGTAGATGGTGCCGTCGGCCTTCTCGTGGATGTCGCCGAGATGCACGCCGATGCGAAAGCGCATGCGCCGCGCCTCTGGCACGTCCTCGGCGGCTTCGGCGAGTGCTGTCTGTACCGCCATGGCCGCCTCGACGGCGCCGGCGGTGGTCTCGAAGATGGCCAAGACGCTGTCGCCGGCGGTGTCCACCACGCGGCCCTGGTTCGCCGCGATATGCTCGGCGAAGACGGCACGCGCGGCATCCAGCGCGGCGATGGTGGCCGTCTCGTCGTCGGCCATGAGGCGCGAATAGCCCACCACGTCGGCGGCCAATATCGCCGCGACCCGCTGCCGCTGTCCTGTCTCTTGCTCGCTCATACGTCTATTCGCTGCCCGGCTCCAGGATACCGAGGCCGGTGTGGCGGGCATAGGCGGCGACGACGTCCTCCGGCGGCGGCTCGTCCGCGTCGATGCGCAGTGGAATGGAACGGTCCGGGTCCCCGTGGACCAGCATCAGCACATGAAACACCCGCCTGTCGTAGCGCGTATCGAGGATGCGTTCGTGCAGGCTGAGGCCGCGAAAGTCGTTGTACGCCGCCTGCCAGGTACTATCGCCGTAGCCCCTCTGCGCTACCGTTACGCCGTCTTCAGCGAATCGCGCCGTGCGGCGGCGGCGTTTGCGACGAAATGCGACGATGGCGCCTGCGAGCGACAGCAGCGGCCCGAAGGCAGCCAGAGCCTTGCCCCACAGCGGCAATTCCGGATCGCCGGCAAGAATGAGAAACGGGATGCCTGTCATAACGAAGAAGAAGGGTCCAAGGATGAAAAAGATGCTGGCGAGCGCCGCCGGTGGTGAGAGGTCAATGTCCTGCGGCAGGGCGTCGAAGTCGACCGCAAACGGCCTGAGCCACATGCCGCGGCTCAACCCACGCCCCAAGGCCTGACGGTGGTAGGCTGCCCTCTGCTGCGGGTCCATCACTTCCCCCTGTCAGCGTTAATGCTACGCGGCCCGTTGCGGCGGTGCAACGTGCTGGGCTATGGCAGGAGCGGCAAATGCGGCATGGCGGCCGCGGGGAGGGCAGAAATGAGCGACGCACCGCGTCTGACAGTGCTGGAGGTTCGGCTCTACGAGCGGCCGGTTCGCCTGCGCCTGCCCTTCCGCTTCGGCATGATCACCTTGCGCGAGGCGCCGCAGGCCTTCGCGCGGGTGCTGGTGCAAGGCCACGACGGCCGCGAAGCCTGGGGCGCCGCTGCCGAGATGCTGGTGCCGAAGTGGTTTGACAAGTCGCCGGACCTGAGCAACGAGGAGAACATCGCCCATCTGCGCGCCGCCGCGCACAAGGCCGCCGGGCTCTACCGCGAGGCCGGCGCGGCAACGTCTTGGGAGCTCTCTTCGGCCTGCTATGTCGATCAGGTGGCGCAATGCGCGCACATGGGCATGAACAGCCTGGTCGCCGGTTTCGGCACCGCCTTGCTGGATCGCGCGGTGCTCGATGCGCTTTGCCGCCTGCAAGGGAGTTCCGTCTTCGAAGCGGTGCGCGCCAACCTTCCCGGTCTCGTCTGGGACGATCTCGACATGACGCCCTTTGTGGCCGACCGGCCGGTTCCCGAGTCGATCGCCGTGCGCCACACCGTGGGCATGGTCGACCCTCTCGATGACGCGGATCGCTCGGCTGAGACCGACATTCATGACGGCTTGCCCGTCACCCTCGAGGACGCCATCGCGGCCTATGGCTGCCGCCATTTCAAGATCACGGTTTCGGATGATGTGGATGCGGCGCTCGCGCGTCTCGAACGCATTGCGGCGATTCTCGACCGCAGCCCGGAGCCTTACGCCGTGACCATCGACGGCGGCGAGCAGTTCACGGATATCGCCGGTGTGGCCGCGCTCTGGGCCGCCATCGCGGGCTCGCCCAAGTTGGAGCGGCTGCGGCGTTCCTGCGAGTTCCTCGAACAGCCGCTGCACCGGGACGTTACGTTCGACCAAGAGATTGCCGCGGCGGGCGTGGACTGCCCGGTGATCATCGACGAGGCCGACGGCGCCTTCGATGCCTTTCCCCGCGCCCGCGACCTCGGCTATCGCGGCGTTTCCTACAAAGGCTGCAAGGGCATATATAAAGGGCTGATCAACGCCGCGCGCTGTGCCGCGTGGAATGCGGAGCTGAGCGAAGAGCGCTATTTCATGACCGCCGAGGATCTGACCACCCAGGCCGGGATCTGCGTGCAGCAGGATACGGCCATGGCCGCGCTCATCGGCGTCGCGCACGTCCAGCGCAACGGCCACCACTATGCGAACGGCATGCAGGGCGTGCCCGAAACCGAGGCGGTGGCGTTTCTCGATGCGCACCCCGATCTCTATCACCGCGCCGATGGGGTGGTGCGCTTGACTGTCGAAGACGGCAAGATCGCCTTGGGCTCGCTCGCCCGTCCCGGTTTCGCCCGCGCAGCGGAGCCCGCCTGGGAGACGATGGAGGCACTGGCGTCAGGACGATCGAAACGGCATCCGACAGCGCTCTCGCGGCGCGGCTGGGCAAGTCGCTCGAAGGCGAGGTGCTGTTCGACGCCTTTAGCCGCGGGCGCTATGCGACCGACGCCTCGATCTATCAGATTGCGCCCCTCGGCGTGGTGGTGCCCAAAAGTGTCGCCGACATCGAGGCCGCGGTCGCCATCGCGGCCGAGGAGGGCGTGGCCGTGCTGCCGCGCGGCGGCGGCACCTCTCAATGCGGGCAGACCGTGGGCGAGGCGCTGGTCGTCGATACCTCGAAACATCTCAATAGCATTCTCGATGTGGATGTCGCGGCGAAGCGTGCGACGGTCGAGCCCGGCTTGGTGCTGGATCATCTCAACGGCGCGCTCAAGCAACACGGCCTGTTCTTCCCTGTTGACATCTCGACCGGCAGCCGGGCGACCCTCGGCGGCATGGCCGGCAACAACTCCTGCGGCGCGCGCTCGATCCGCTACGGCAACATGGTGCACAACGTGCACGCCATCGAGGCGCTGGTGGATGGCGCGCGGCATCGCTTTGCCCAGGTGCCGGGCAATCTCGACGGGCTGGAAGGCGCGCCGGCCTATGCCTCCCTGGTGCAGGACATGCGGGCGCTTGCTGCGCGAGATGCGGACGAGATCGCCGCCCGCTTCCCGAAGCTCTTGCGCCGTGTCGGCGGCTACAACATCGAGACCATCTCGGCGAACGGCCACAACATGGCAAGCCTGCTGGTGGGCTCGGAGGGCACCCTCGGCTTTTTCACTGGCCTCGAGCTCGACCTGCAGCCTTTGCCGCCCAACAAGGTGCTCGGCATCTGCCATTTCGCCTCCCTGCACGATGCCATGGCGGCGACGCAGCACATCGTGGAACTTGGCCCGAGCGCGGTGGAGCTTGCCGACCGCGCACTGATGGACCTCGCCCGCGAGGTGCCGCTTTATGCCGCGACCATCGAGCGCTTCATCAAGGGCCGGCCGGACGCCATTTTGCTGGTGGAGTTCGCCGGCGACGAGTTCGAGCCCCAGCAACGGTTGCTGACACAACTGGGTGAGCTGCTCGGCGATCTCGGCCACGGCGATGCAGTGGTCGAGGTGATCGACGGCGCGGAGCAGGCGCAAGTCTGGGACATGCGCAAGGCCGGCCTCAACATCGTCATGTCCATGAAGGGCGAGGGCAAGCCCGTCTCCTTCGTCGAGGACTGCGCCGTGCCGCTCCAGGACCTGGCGGAGTACACCGATCGGCTGACGGCGGTGTTCGAGAAGCACGGCACGCGCGGCACCTGGTATGCCCACGCCTCGGTCGGCTGCCTGCACGTGCGCCCCGTGCTCAACATGAAGGAGGAAGCCGGCGCCAAGGCCATGCGCGCCATCGCGGAGGAGGCTTTCGAATTGGTGCGCGAATACAAGGGCTCTCACTCCGGCGAACATGGCGACGGCCTGGTGCGCTCGGAGTTCCACGAGGCCATGTTCGGTTCGCGCATGGTCAAGGCCTTCGAGGACGTGAAGGATCGCTTCGACCCGGCGGGCACCTTCAACCCGGGCAAGATCGTGCGCCCGCCGCGCATGGACGACCGCACCCTGTTCCGCTATGCGCCGGGCTATGGGCCTGAGCCGCACCAGCCGGTCTTCGACTGGTCGGCCTGGGGCGGGCTCTTGCCGGCGGTGGAGATGTGCAACAACAACGGCGCCTGCCGCAAGGCTGCGCCCGGCGTGATGTGCCCGAGCTACCGGGCGACCGGCGATGAGCAGCATGTGACTCGGGGAAGGGCCAACAGCCTGCGTCTGGCATTGTCCGGCCAGCTGGGGCCCGATGCGCTTGGCAGCGACGCCATGGCGGAGGCGATGTCGCTGTGTCTGTCCTGCAAGGGCTGCAAGCGCGAATGCCCCACCGGGGTCGACATGGCGAAGCTCAAGATCGAGGTGCTGGCGACCCGGCCGAAGCGCCTGCGCGATCGCCTCATCGCCGCCCTGCCGCGCTACGCGTCTTGGGCCTCGCGCCTGCGGTGGCTGGCCAACCTGCGCAACCGCTCCGGCCTCCTGCGCCGCCTCGGCGAGCGCATCGGCATTGCTGCAGAGCGCGACCTTCCCGAATGGCACCCGCACCCCTTCCTGGAGACGCCGCCTGCCGCCGGCCGGGGGGCGGAGGTGGCGCTGTTCGCCGACACCTTCAACACCTGGTTCGAGCCCGAGGTGCCGCGCGCCGCCCTCGCCGTGCTCGAAGCCGCCGGCTGCCGCGTCACCGTCGTGCGGGCGCCGGCCGGCCGCCCGCTTTGTTGCGGTCGCACCGCGTTGGCGACAGGCGACATCACCGCGGCGCGGGCGGAGATCGAGAGGTCCCTCGCGGTGCTGGCGCCGCTTGCCGAGCGCGGCGTGCCTATTCTCGGCTTGGAGCCGTCCTGCCTTTTCACTTTGCGCGACGAATGGCCGGCGCTGATGCCCAGCCCCGAGACCGAGGCGGTTGCCAAGCAGGCGAAATTGTTCGAAAGCTATCTGGTCGAAAACGACGTGTCGCTGCCCCTGGCGCCGCGGGACGGCAAGGTCATGGTGCACGGCCATTGCCACCAGAAGGCCTTCGCCACGGAAGGCGACACCGCCGCCGTGCTCGCCCAGGTCCCCGGCCTCGCCGTCGAGCCCATCGACTCCACCTGCTGCGGCATGGCCGGCGCCTTCGGCTACCAGGCGGAGACCTACGAGACCTCCATGGCCGTCGCCGATCTCGACCTCGTCCCGGCGCTCGAAGCAGCCCCCGACGACGCACTGGTCGTCGCCGACGGCACCAGCTGCCGCTGCCAGATCGCCGACACCACCAAGCGCAAGGCCGAACACGTCGCCGTGGTCCTGGCACGCGCGCTCGACCATGACTGACGACTTCGACGGCTTCTCCTGGCACGACAACGTCATCTATGGGCTCAGGCTCGACGTCGGTGATGCCGAGCGCGAGCAGTGGCACAGCCGGCTGGTGCTCGATATCGACCATATTGTCGAATGGCTGCGCGGCGAGGGGCAGGGTTTTCGCTTTCGCGTGGCGCCGGCGACGCTGGTCTTCGAGGATGTCAGCGACCTGCGCCTAGCCGTCGACTATGGCGACAGCGGCGGCAGCGAGATGCTCGGCGAGATGTCGATAGCGGAGATCACCCGCATTCCGCTCGCGCATCATTCGGGGCGCGATCTGCCCTATTGGCGTTGGCGCATTGCGCTCAACTGGCCGAGCGGCGGCGAAATCTTCTTTGCCGCCTCCGGCTTCCGCCAGACCTTGCGCGCCGAGCCGGTCCTGCTCGACGAGCAGCGCTTTTCTTCCGCCGATCGGCCTGGCTGACGCAATCAAACGTCGCTCCCATTCGTCTTCCCATCAGTGGAAGTGTATTTCGGGAGACGAGGCCATGAGAGCGTTTGTATCGACCCTAGTGATCGTCACGAGTGTCGCCGCGGCGAAAGCGGACGAAGCGGCTTACGAGCAATATCGCGAGGTGTTGAGCGCCATTCCGGCGCTGCCGCCGATCCCCGCCGACAATTCTCTCACGGAAGAGCGCATCAAGCTCGGGCAGATGCTCTATTGGGATCGGCGCACCTCGAAGACCGGTGCCACCAGTTGTGCCTTCTGCCACCACCCGGCCTATTACGGCGCCGAGCCCATGGACCGTTCGGTCGGCGTCTATGGCGAGGTGCACGCGGCCAATGCCCACACGGTGCTCAACGCCGCCTTCCACCCGGCCCAGTTCTTCAACGGCTCGGCGCCGACGCTCGAAGCCCAGGCGCTCGGTGCCATCAAGTCGCACGTCGCCTCGCGCAGCTGGCCGCCGGAGGTGGCCGAGCGGCTGAATCGCATCCCCGGCTATCGCGACTTGTCCGAGGAAGCCTACGGCGCGCCGCTCAGCGAGGAGATCATCGGCAAGGCCATTGCCAGCTTCATGCGCACCCTGATCACGCCGGACTATCCTCTGGCGCGCTGGCTCAATGGCGATGCGGATGCCATGAGCACCCAACAGAAGCGCGGCATGGCGGCCTTTGTTGACCGCGGCTGCATCGCCTGCCACGCCGCGCCCTATTTCACCGACTTCAGCTACCAGACCTTCGAGATCGAAGGCGGCATGCACCATGTCGGACGCTTCAAGGTGACCGGGGACGAGGCCGACCGCTTCGCCTACAAAGTACCGTCGCTGCTCAACATCGCCATGACACCGCCCTATACCCACGCCGGCGTCATCAAGGATCTGCCGAGCATGGTTCGGGTGATGGGCCGGAAGATGCTCGATGTCGAGCTACCGGATGGGGAAGTGGCGGACATCGTCGCCTTCCTGCACGCGCTCACGGGCGCCATGCCGGCGCATTTCGCAACCATTCCCGTGCTTCCCATCGGCGGCGGCGAAGGCGACTTCGGGCCGGATTTGACGCCATCGACGAAGGAGTAGGGTACACTGGCGGCATGAAGAACAGGGATCTGCTGGATGCCGGCTTCCGATACGCGCTGTCCCTGACGGCACGTCATCAGGATGCCGAGGACCTGGTGCAGGAAGCCTGGTTTCGCCTCCACCGCCATGCCGGAAAGGTTTCCGGCAAGCCCCTGCTTTTCACCACCATCCGCAATATCTTCGTCGATCAGTACCGGCGCGATCGCCTGGTGGTTTTCGAGCCCCTCGACGAGAGCCCTTGCGTACCGGCGGAGATCGTGGATGTCTCGGCCGCTGCCATTGCGGCGCATGATCTCGAAGGCCCGCTTGCGGCCTTGCGGGCGGAGGAGCGCGAAGCCCTGCTCCTGAATGTCGTCGAGGGCTACAGCGCCGGGGAGATCGCCCAGCTCACGGGCCGCAGCCGGGGCACCGTTCTCAGCCTCGTGCATCGGGCCAGACTGAAACTGCGCCGTGCTCTGTCGCAAGACGCAGTGGCATAGGAGGAGAGATGCCCGATCTGGATCGCTTGGTCGGCGAGTATTACCGCGAGGCGCGGCTGGGCGACGAGCGTGCCGAGGCCATTCTCGCCGGCGCCCCGCCACGCGCCACCCCGGCAAACATCTGGCGGCTGCGCTTGGCGGCGCTGGCCGCGTCGATCCTGGCACTCGCTTGGGTCGGCTGGGGCATCTTCAGCGAGCGCGATCTTGCCGAGCGGGTCTATGCCGAGATCGCCATGAATCACAAGGAGGGCTTGGCTGCCGAAGTGGCCACGGATGATTTCGCCGCTATCGGCCGCGCCCTGGACCGGCTCGGTTTTGCCATTGCAGAGCCTGGAGGACCGGCATCGGGCCTGTCACTTCTCGGCGGCCGCTATTGCTCGATCCAGGGCCGCCTCGCCGCCCAGCTCAAACTCGATGCGCCGGGCGGCGTGCAAACGCTCTATGTGGCGGAACTGACACCGGAGCTCGACACGGTCGTCGGCACGTCGGTGATCTACGACTCCGTCGAGATCACGCTGTGGCGTGAAGGGGACAAATTCCACGGCTTGGCGAGAGACGCTATGCCGGCCGGCGAATGAGGGCCTCGCAGACGGTTTCCATGCTCGTGCGGTTGAGGCCGAGCTTGGCAAGATTGTACGGCGTGAGATTCACCGCCTTGATCAGGCGGCGCACGATGTCCCCGTCGGCCAGATCGACGTCGATGATGTTCACGCAGCCCATGTCCTGCTCGAAGCTGCCAAGCGCCGCCAGCCCGGCGCCGCAGGCCCAGCCCAGCAGGGCCCGGTTCACGCCGTCGTGTGCGACCACCAGCATGGTTGTCCAGTCGGGCTCGGCCAGCAGCTCGAGAAAGCCGCCGACCACCCGCGCCTCGAACTCGGCGAAGACCTCGCCGCCGGCCATGCGGG
>CAZKTK010000071.1:0-10342 GCA_964555535.1 uncultured Rhodospirillaceae bacterium | reverse complement strand
ATGCCGGCAAGGGCTTCGCCGTGGTCGCCAGCGAGGTCAAGAACCTGGCCAATCAAACCACCAAGGCAACCGACGAGATCGGGGCCCAGATTGCCGGTATTCAAGCGGCCACGGGCAACTCCGTCGCGGCGATCGAGGGCATCTCGAAGCGCATTCACGAGATCAACGAGATATCGGCCACCGTGGCCGCGGCAATCGAGGAACAAGGCGCAGCGACCATGGAGATAGCGCGCAGCGTCAAGGAAGCGGCCACCGGTACCGACGAAATGACCGAAAACATTTCCGGCGTGAACGACGCCGCCGACAGCGCCGGCAATGCGGCCAACGAGGTTCTCGGCTCGGCGCGATCGCTAGTCTCGGTCTCGACCGCGATGACCGAGGAGGTGCGCGGCTTCCTGGCCGATATCAAGAAAGCCTGACGCTAGAGTCCCTCAGTCGAGATACCGGCGCACCGTAAAGGCGCCGCGGATATCGCCCACGGCAAAGCCGCGTGCCCGGTCGTCCGGATAGCGGACGTCGAGCGCGGCGGCAAGCTCGGGATCGAGATCGCTGCCATGGCAAGTCAGGCAGACGCCGCCGGTGGGAATGGCCTTCATGTAGCGGAAGACCTGCCGCCCGTTCTCGCTGACCACCTCGGCATGGTCGATGTCGGCGATATCCTCGCCCGCCGCGAGGCGATCCTCAAAGGCGTTGAGAACATCCATCTCCCAACCGTCGGGCGCATTGGCGGCATTGCGGCGGCGCAGGCTGGTGCGCCCGACGCGGCCCTGAAACGCCGCCGACTGCGCCGCCGCAATGGCCGGCGCGTCCGTATTGCAGACACCGATGGCGTTCACCGGACCGCCTTCCTCGATGGCGCCCACCAAAGCCGCCTTGAGCGAGCCCGCAAACCCCTTGATGGCACCCCGGCTCTCGGCCACCAGCGCTTCCATATCGGCGGCCTCAGCCGGCGCCGCCAGACAGACCGCCAGCGCGGCCAATATGAGCTTCTTCATTCGGAATCCTCCCTCGCACATGAGCTTATCATGCCCGCCCCGCCCGCACGGAAATCGGCCAGCTGATGCGCCGGCGGCGTTCGGCATCGCCCCAGATGTCCGCGAGATCCGCCTCGAAGCGTTCGACCACATCGCCGCGGCCGGCGCGGCGCGCGGCGCCGACGGCAGACCAGGTGCGAACGTAACCCAGCATGTCGGCCAGGGTCCAATCGCGCTCGATGGCAAGCTCGGGCGTGGCCAAAGGTTCGAACGGAAAGGCAAGGTCGCGATAGCCCGTCTCCACATGCTTGCGCTCGGCCGGCCAGAAGGGCTGGATCTCGTGCCAATAGAACTGCCGGAAGCGGGCATCGATATCGTCCTCGACCAGCATCACGCCATAGGTGATCAGGGCAATCGCCGCGCCGGGTGCGGCAACCTTGCGCACGCCCTTATAGAACGCGGACAAGTCGAACCAATGCGCGGCCTGGGCCACGCTGACCAGATCGACACTGCCGGCCGCCGCGTTCAGCGCCTCGGCGGGCTCGCAGCGACAGGCGATGCGCGGATGAGGCTCGGCCTTGGCGATTTGCTCGGCACTGCTGTCCGTCGCCAGCACGGCATCGAAATGCGCCGCCAAGAGCCGCGAGAGCTGGCCGCTGCCGCAGCCCACGTCAAGCGCCAGGCCGCGCGCCGAGACCAAATCGGCCAGCGCCGCCGCGAGCTCTGGCGGATAGCTTGGCCGGTGGCGGGCGTAATCCGTCGAGACGGAGGAGAAATGTCGCACAGCGTCGTTCATGCCGCGAACATAGCAAAAAAATGGGGCGCCCGAAGGCGCCCCCGAAAGTCGTGGTGCAATAGGATCAGGCGGCGCGAACGTCGCCGAGGAAGCGGTCCACCACCGACTTGAGATCGACCGACTGCTTGGCAAGCTCCTGCGACGCGCCAAGCACCTGGTTCGCCGCGCTGCCGGTCTCGGTCGCCGCCTGCTCGACGTTGACGATATTGGCAGAGACCTCCGAGGTACCTGTGGCTGCCTGCTCCACGTTGCGGGCGATCTCGCTGGTCGAGGCTTCCTGCTCCTCGACGGCAGCGGCGATCGAGGCGGCGATCTCGTTGATCTCGCCGATGGTCTTGCCGATACCCTCGATCGCACCGGCTGCTTCCTCGGTCGCTGCCTGGACGTTGCCGATCTGGCCGCCGATCTCCTCGGTCGCCTTGGCCGTCTGGTTGGCCAGGTTCTTGACCTCCGAGGCGACCACGGCAAAGCCCTTGCCCGCATCGCCGGCACGCGCCGCTTCGATGGTGGCGTTGAGCGCCAGGAGGTTGGTCTGCTCGGCGATCGCGGTGATCAACGAGACCACCTCGCCGATCTGCTTGGCCGCATCGACCAGCTCCTGCACGGTGTCATGGGTGCGCTGGGCCTCGCTCACGGCACTGCCGGCAATGTTGGTCGACTTGGTCACCTGCTGGCCGATCTCGGTGATCGAGTTCGACAGCTGCTCGGCAGCGGCGGCAACGGTCTGCACATTGACCGAGGCCTCCTCGGACGCGGCCGACGCGGAGGTTGCCTGCTGGCTTGTCTCCTCCGCCGTTGACGACATCGAGGCTGCCGTCTCCTCCAAGGCACCGGCAGCGCCCGACACGGTGTCGAGGATACCGCCGATCTCGCCGTCGAAGGCGCCCGTAAGCTCTTCGACCGCTTTGGCCCGACGCTCGCGCTGCTCCTGCTCGACCCGCTGGACCTCGGCCAGCCTGTCGGCCTCGATCATGTTCTCCTTGAACACTTCGACGGCGTCGGCTATCTCGCCGATCTCGTCGCTGCGGCCGGCACCCGGAATGTCAGCGGTCTTGTCGCCGCCGGCGAGCTTGTTCATGGCGCCGGTCATGCCGATGACGGGACGGGCAATGCCATTGCCCACCAGCCAGGCAAGGAAGCCGCCAAGCACCAGGCCACCCAGCATGCAAATCCAGATCGCCGCCTGGGTCCAGCTGACGTTCTCCGCATTGGCTTCCTGACGGCTCAGCATCAGGGCTTCCTCTTCGGCGCGGAACTCCGCCATGAGACCGCGGAAGGCGTCGAAGTACTGCTTGCCGCGGGCCTCGCCGATCAGGTCGGCCATGTCGTCCATGGTCTTGGCGTCGCCGATCTGGCGCCGCAGGGCGATGGTCGGCTCGGTGACGTCGGTCTGCCAGCCGCTGATCGTCGTGCGCACCTCGTCGAGAAGCGCCACCTGCTGCGGGTTGTCGCTCACCGTCTCCTGGAGATCATTGACCAGGGTAAGGAACTTCTCGCCGCCCGCATTGTAGGGCTCGAGGAACGCCTCCTTGCCGGCGAGCAGATAGCCGCGCATGCCAGTCTCCATGTCGACCGCGCTGGCAACGATGCTGTCGGCCTCGCCGAGAACATTATGGGTGTGCTCGACCCACCGGTTGGTCTCGACGATGCTGCCAACACTTGTCATGGTAACGACGCCGAGAATCACCAGCAGCGAAAGCGGCGCCACGGTACCGGCGAATATCTTGCCCTTGAGGCCGATATTCGAGAACACGCCTCCCTTGGCGCCTGTTTCCTTACTGTTTTCCGTGTCAGGGGTCTCTTCGATATCGGACATCAAGCTCTTCTCCCGCTCTATGCCCCGCCGTCACGCCGGCTCCGCGTCACGATAGGGGTTATCATTACCGGCACGGGCCAACTGGCCTGCGCGTGTTTCCCCCAAACCCGCGAGTAAGACAAAGTAGGTCCCTTTGTCGCATGTCAAGAGCCCGCCGGCGCGATTGTTGCCTTTTGTTATCGATGCGGGAAAAAGCGCAGAATCCTGCGCGCCCGCATGGGTGGAATGTGGCGTCTCTGTGCACAGGAAGCTCCTGTTGATGCGATTGCGATTTCCGCAGCGGGGCCGCTGGTCTATAAGCCTCGGGAACGATCTGAAGAGGAACCTCGACAATGAATGCCATCGATCTCGCCGGCCGCCGGGCCGTGATCACGGGCGGGGCCGTCGGTCTCGGCTATGCCACCGCGCAACGCATGAAGGCCTCCGGTGCCAGCGTCGTTCTGTGGGACAGGGATGAGGCTGCGCTCGCCGCCGTCGCGGATGAAGGCTTCGAGACCGCCCGCGTCGACGTCGCCGACCCGGGCTCGGTCGAGCGTGCCGCCGCCGCCAGCGGCAAGGTGGACATTCTCGTCAACAGCGCCGGCATCGCCGGCAATAACGCCAAGATCTGGGAGATGGACATCGAGGACTGGCGGCGCGTGGTCGACATCGACCTCACCGGCACCTTTCTCTGCTGCCGCGCCCTGGTGCCGCAGATGATCGAGGCGGGCTACGGGCGCATCGTCAACATCGCCTCCATCGCCGGCAAGGAAGGCAATCCGCTGGCCGCCCATTACAGCGCCGCCAAGGCGGGCGTGATCGGCTTCACCAAGTCCCTCGGCAAGGAAACCGTAGGCACCGGCGTGATCGCCAACTGCATCGCGCCGGCCGTGATCGAGACCGCCATCCTCAAGCAGAACACGCCCGAGCAGAACGAATACCTGATCTCGAAAATCCCCATGGGCCGCATGGGCCAGCCCGAGGAAGTGGCGGCGTTGATTGCCTGGCTATCGTCGGAGGATTGCAGTTTCAGCACCGGTGCGGTCTACGATATTTCAGGCGGCCGCGCGACCTATTGAGGGAGAGGACGATGGCGCATACGGACTTCCACGGCATCTACCCCATTCTTTACAGCTTCTTCGACGACGACGGCCGCCTCGACCGCGATGCCATGCGCCGCCAGGTCGAAGGCTGCATCGCCGGCGGCGCCCACGGCATCGCCGTCATGGGCCTCGCCACGGAAGTGGGCAAGCTCGACGTCACCGAGCGCCGCCAGGTCATCGACTGGGTGGGTGAGGATATCGCCGGGCGCGTGCCTTATGCGGTGACCGTCGGCGAAGGCAGCGTGCCAGGCCAGATCGAGTTCGTCAAAGCGGCGGTCGCTGCCGGCGCGAAGTGGGCCATCCTGCAGCCGCCTGCCGTGGCGGGCGTGCCCGAGAGCCAATATGTGCGCTTCTTCGGCAAGGTCGCCGATACAGCGGAAGTGCCGCTGGCAATCCAGAACGCGCCGGGCCTGATGGCCACCAGCTTGTCCAACGGGGCCCTCAAGGAGCTCAATCGCCAGCACCCCAATGTCTGCCTGCTCAAGGGCGAGGGCCCGGCGACCTATGTGCGTCAGCTTCTCGACGATACCGACGGCGCTTTCGATATTTTCGGCGGCTATGCCGGCATCCAACTGCCCGACACCTTGCGCGCAGGCGCCGTTGGCATGATCCCGGCGCCGGATCTCTTCGACCCGCAGGTACGCATTTACGAGCTGATGAAGAGCGGCGACGCTGAAGAAGCCGAGCGCATCCACCGCGAGCTGCTGCCGTTGATCGTCTTCATGATGAGCTCGGTGGAAAACTTCATCGCCTATGGCAAGCACCTGCTTGCCCAGAGGCTAGGCTTGCGCAATGGTGCGGCGCGCCAGCCGAGCATCCCGGTTACGGAATTCGGGCTCGAGGTTATGGCCCATTGGGCGAAGCACCTCGGCCCCCTGCCCGGCGCAAAGGATTAGGAGACGACATGAGCGAAAAAATGGACTGCGCGATCATCGGATCGGGCAATATCGGCACCGACCTGATGGTCAAGGTGATGCGCAGCGCGGAGCATCTGCGCATGGCGGCGATGGTCGGCATCGACCCCGAGTCGGACGGCCTCGCCCGCGCCGCCAAGCTCGGCATCGCGACCACGGCCAAGGGCATCGACGGCCTCGTCGAGATGCCCGAATTCGCCTCCATCGAACTGGTCTTCGATGCCACCTCGGCCAAGGCCCACGCCTACCATGCCGAGGTCTGCCGCAAGCACGGCAAGCGCATGGTCGACCTGACGCCGGCGGCGATCGGGCCCTATGTGGTGCCGGTGGTCAACATGGAGGAGCATTTCGCCGAGCCCAATCTCAACATGGTGAGCTGCGGCGGCCAGGCGACCATTCCCATGGTGCACGCGGTCGGCCGGGTCTCCAAGGCCCTGCCCTATGCCGAGATCGTCGCCTCCATCGCCAGCAAGTCCGCCGGCCCGGGCACGCGCGCCAATATCGACGAGTTCACCCGCACCACCGCCTCCGGCCTCGAGCGGGTCGGCGGCGCCGGGCGCGGCAAGGCGATCATCGTGCTCAACCCGGCCGAGCCGCCGTTGATCATGCGCGATTCCGTCTTCACCCTGAGCCAGGGCGGCGAGCCTGAGGACATCGAGCGTTCCGTCGACGAGATGGTCGCCGACGTGCAGCAATACGTACCCGGCTACCGGCTCAAGCAGAAGGTGCAGTTCGAGCATTTCGGCGACAACAACCCGCTGCACATTCCGGGCTATGGCGATTTCGCCGGCGTCAAGTCCTCGATCTTTCTCGAAGTCGAAGGCGCGGGCGATTACCTGCCGGCCTATGCGGGCAATCTCGACATCATGACATCGGCCGCACTCAAGACCGCCGAGCGCTACGTCGCCTTGAACCGGAGCTGATCATGCCGGAGCTTTACCTGCAAGATGTCACCCTGCGCGATGGCATGCATGCCATCCGCCATCAGTTCGGCATCGACGCGGTGCGTGCCATCGCCATCGCGCTAGACCGCGCGCGCGTCGACTCGATCGAGATCTGCCATGGCGACGGCCTTAACGGCTCGAGCTTCAATTACGGCTTTGCCGCGCATACGGATGTGGAGTGGATCGAGGCCATCGCCGAGGTGCTTGAGCACGCCACCCTGGCAACCCTGCTGATCCCCGGTATCGGCACGGTCGAGGACCTCAAGCGCGCCTATGACGCCGGCGTGCGCTCGGTGCGCGTCGCCACCCACTGCACGGAAGCCGATGTCGCCAAGCAGCATATCGGCTATGCCCGCGAGATCGGCATGGACGTGTCGGGCTTCCTAATGATGGCGCATATGAACGAGCCGGTGCCGCTCGCCGAGCAGGCCAAGCTCATGGAGAGCTACGGTGCCCATTGCGTCTATGTCACCGATTCCGCCGGAGCTTTGACCATGCAAGGCGTCGTGGAACGCTTTGAGGCGTTCAACGACGTGCTGAAGCCTGAGACCCAGCGCGGCATTCACGCCCACCATAATTTGTCGCTTGGCGTCGCCAATTCGGTGGTCGCGGTGGAGCATGGCGCAACCCGTGTCGATGCCTCCCTCGCCGGCCACGGTGCTGGTGCCGGCAATACGCCACTGGAGGTTTTCGTCGCCGTCGCCGATCGCATGGGCTGGCAGCACGATTATGAGCTGCACACCCTGATGGATGCGGCGGAGGAGCTCATCCGCCCGCTGCAGGACCGCCCGGTACGGGTCGATCGCGAAACCCTGTCGCTGGGTTATGCGGGTGTCTATTCGAGCTTCCTGCGCCACGCCGAGACCGCGTCGCAGACCTACGCCATCGACACCCGCGACATCCTCGAGGAACTCGGCAAGCGGCGCATGGTCGGCGGCCAGGAGGACATGATCACCGACGTGGCCCTCGATCTGGCGAAGGAAGACGGCTAGCAGGAAGCGGCTTGCGCCATGGCTCGTCGGATAGCGGTCTGGCTTGTCCCTTGGCTCGCGATCGTCTCCGGCAATGCCCTGGCCGAGACAACCGCCTTTGTCGGCGCCATGGTCATCGATGGGACGGGCACGCCGCCGCACCAGACCAGCATTTTGGTCGAAGATGGCCGCATCGTCTCGCTCGACGGCCCCATCGGCGACGCCGCCGTCGTGGACCTGACGGGCAAGTGGCTCATTCCCGGCCTCATCGATGCCCACGTCCATTTCTTCCAGTCGGGCAGCCTCTATACGCGCCCTGACGTCGTCGATCTGCGCCATGTGGTGCCGTATCGAAGCGAGATCGCAGCTCTGCGCGCCCGCCTCGACGAGACCCTGGCACGGACTTTCGCCGCCGGCATCACCGCCGTGCTCGACCTCGGCGGCCCGCCCTGGGTGCTGGAACTGCGCCACCGCGCTGATGACCTTGCCACGGCACCCCGCGTGGTCGCCGTGGGCCCGTTGCTGGCCACTTGGGCGCCGAGAGAGATAAGCGGCGGCGCCATTACCCTGATCGAGACGCCGGAACAGGCGGTTGCCGAGGTCCGCCGCCAGGCGGCCGAGGGCGTGGAGATGGTCAAGGTCTGGTTCATCCGCAGAGGGCGCGGCCAGACATTGGAGGTTGCCCGACGCTGGATAGCCGCAGCCATGGACGAGGCCCATCGCCTGGGCTTGCGGGTCGCTGTGCACGCGACCCAGCTGGAGACGGCACGCATCGCGGTGGCGTTGGGGGCTGATCTGCTGGTCCATAGCGTCGACGATGCCGCGCTCGACCCCGCCTTGTTGGAGAGCCTCGGCAGCCGTGTACCCTACATTCCCACGCTTGGGGTCTACGACGCCTATTGGCGCGTGCTCGGCCAGTCGCTCGGCCTCAACGCCCTCGATAATCGTTACGGCGATCCCGATGTGCTGGCCACGCTCGACGATCTCTCCACGATGCGGCGGGAGCAGCGCCCCCATTGGCTAAGTTTCGGAGAGCCGCCACCCATCAACCCGCTCATGCTCGACAACCTTGCCCGTGCCCATGCTGCTGGCGTGACCATCGCGGCTGGGTCGGACGCCGGCAATATCGGCACCCTGCCTGGCGCGGGCTTCCACCGCGAGCTGGCCTTGATGGCCGATGCCGGGCTCGACCCCCTGTCGATCCTGCTCGCCGCCACCCGCAATGCCGCCAAGGCGCTCGGGCGCAGCGACATCGGAACGCTTGAACCGGGACAGCGCGCCGACGTGGTGGTGCTGGATGCGGATCCGCTTTCGGATATCGCCAATGCGGCGCGCATCCACCGCGTCATCAAGGACGGTATCATGCACGACCCGGACGCCATTCTGGCCGGGCTTTCGAACGGCGAGTGACGGCGGTATCATGGCCCGGCGCACCGAAACAGGGAGACTTGCCTTGCCGAAGCTGATCCGACCGGTCCTGGCGGCCGTGCTGGCCGTGGCGCTGACCACGCCGTCCCACGCCTTCCTCGAAGAGCATGTGGAGAAGATTCGTGCCGCGATCGCCGCCGGCGAAGCGGTGCAGTGCCCGGGTTGCAACCTCTCCTATGCCGATCTCAGCGGGCTCGATCTGACGGGTGCCGATATGCAAGGCGCCTATATGTATGGCGCCCGCATGCAGGACGCCATCATGCGTGGTGCCAATCTCAACCGCGCCGACTTCACCCGTGCCGACATCGCCGGGGTCGACTTCAGCGACGCCTTGATGGACAGCGTGCGCATGACCAGCGCCAGGCGTTGCGGCACCATCATGCCCGACGGCACGCGTGACGACAGGCACTGCTGACGATGGCCAAGACCGTGCAAGATGAGGCGGCACTCAAAAGCCTGTTTCCTGCGCCTTTAGATAGGGTTATACAGAAACAGCTCACCCATCTTGACAAGTACTGTCAGCACTTCATTGCGCTCTCGCCCTTCGTTTGCCTGGCCACTGCAGACAGGGCCGGCAATGTGGATGTGAGCCCCCGCGGCGATGCGCCCGGCTTCGTCACGGTGCTCGACGACAAGACCCTGGTGCTGCCCGACCGGCGCGGCAACAACCGTCTCGATTCCCTGGCCAACGTGGTCGCCAATGGCCATGTCGGCCTGTTGTTCATGGTCCCCGGCATCGACGAGACCTTGCGAGTGAACGGTGCCGCCGAGATCATCGACGACCCTGCCTTGCTCGCCGATCACGCGGTGCGCGGCAAGACCCCCGCCGTGGCCATCGTGGTGCATGTGGAGGAGGCCTTCCTGCACTGCGCCAAGGCCATGATCCGCTCCAAGCTCTGGGCGCCCGAGACCAAGGTCGAGCGCTCGGTCCTCCCCGGCCTCGGCCAAATGGTCGCCGAACAGATCGCCGGCCGCGAGCTCAGCGAAGAAGACGCGGCGGAAGCGGATGCGGTGATCGAGCAGGCCTATAGGGACAAGCTGTATTAGGCACCTGATGCGGCCCGCAGGATACGCCGTAAGCGGCGAGGCGTTACGTGCTAACAGAGGCTGGATCTTCTTCCGCTATCTTCTTTAGAGTGCTGAGAATGTCTGTCATTTGAGCAACATCGGCCTCTGATATCCTCGTTCTCAATTCACCGTGTACAAGCTTGTTACGCTTCTCCGCAAGCCCTCTCAGCTTATCCGCCTCGCTAGGTGTTACATACCCTTCGCTTGCCAGGACTTGAACGAGCCGGCCGGGAGTTTGCGGACGCTCGAACCGACCTGGAAGCAAGAGGCGCCCGACAGCTTCAAACGTTGCCCAGGCCAGCAAGAATGCCGGCCCGAAATGCTTGTTCTTCGCTAAGGATTTGATTTC
>CAZKTK010000070.1:0-10387 GCA_964555535.1 uncultured Rhodospirillaceae bacterium | reverse complement strand
TCTCCTACGCCACCTATCTCCCGGATCGCCTGTCGGGTTTCGGCGGCCGGGCGAAGAAGGGTCCGGCGGCGCGCGACCTGCTCGACTATCTCGCCTATGCCAAGAGGTTGGTGGAGGCCGGCGGCACCGAGAAGACCCTCGCCGGCGCTGCCTGCGATGCACCCCTGGCGCTGCGCGATCCCAAGCCGTTGGAGCGCGATCTCGCCAATTTCGCCGCCGCACGCAAGGCGCATCCGAGTATGGATGGCTTCTTGAGCGCCTGCTCGCCGGGGGTGGTCACGGTCTTCCTGCAGAACCAGTACTATCCCTCGCATGAGGCCTATCTCGATGCCTTGGTGCCGCTGCTCAAGGACGAGTACGATGCCATCGTCGGCTCCGGCGCCATGCTGCAGCTCGACTGTCCCGACCTCGGCATGGGCCGGCATCTGGTGCATGCGGACAAGAGCACGGAGGAGTTCCGCAAGGTCGCGGCGCAGCACATCGAGGCGCTCAACGCAGCGACCGCCGACATCGCACCCGAGCGCATGCGCCTGCATCTCTGCTGGGGCAATTACGAGGGCCCTCATCACCACGATGTGCCGCTGGCCGACATCATCGACCTGGTCTATGGCGCGCGCCCGGCCGGCATCTCCATCGAAGGCGCCAATCCGCGCCACGAGCATGAATGGGAGGTGTTCGCTGACAAGCCCCTGCCCGAAGGCAAGGTGATCGTGCCGGGCGTCATCGATTCGACGACGAACTACATCGAGCACCCGCGCCTGGTGGCCCAGCGCATCGAGCGCTTCGCTTCGGTGGTCGGGCGCGAGCGCGTCATCGCCAGCGCCGACTGCGGCTTCGCCACCTTCGCTCGCCATCCCAGCGTCGACCCCGAGATCGCCTGGGCAAAATTGGGCTCCCTGGTGGAAGGGGCAAGGATGGCGACGGGACGGCTTTGGTGACCGGTCGCCTCATCCGCTACCAGTAGTAATAGTGAGGCTTCCGGCTGGCGACATCCCAGATAATCCGAGTGTCTGTCTCATCCAAAGCAGCCTTGCGGCAATTCTCCTTGTCGCGCCGGCGCCGCGGGCGATGATCAAACAAGATTCTCCAATGCCCAGGGCTTTCCGTGTGCGCCGAGTGTTGCGGCCGCGGCGGTTTCGATCGGCTTTTAGTGCGCGGCTTCTTACGTTTGTGGTTCATCTTGCTCACCAACACCCGGATGCCAGGCAAGTTCGAGAGATGCCGTGCGCCGTCTAACGTGGTCTGAATATTTCTCGCCCGAGCGACTCTCGGTACGCACGCCGTTCTTCTTCCACGGCTTGCAAAGCCTGCAACCGGCACGTCGGTTTCTCGGACGGTGTCGCTTGTGATGCACGACGCCCTCCATCCAACTGATCGTGGAAATTTAGACGGCTACTACCACCGTTTCGGCAGTATGTGAAGTCTGCCGTATGCGATGTGTGGCCTTAATGCGCCATCAGCACCGGCAGCGTTGCTTCGGCGAGAACCTGGCGGGTGACGCCGCCGAGCACCAGCTCGCGCAGGCGGCTGTGGCCGTAGGCGCCCATGACCAGCAGATCGGCGCCGATCTCCGCGGCTTTTTCCAGCAGGAGCGGCGCGACGGGGCCTCTGCCGCCGGGCAGAGTCACAGGTTCGGCATCAACGCCATGGCGGGCGAGATAGTCGCAGAGCGCATCGGTCGGCGGGCGCCGGGTGCCGCCCTCGTCGACGCCGATGGCGAGCACGCGTTTGGCCCTGCCGAGCAGCGGCAGCGCGTCGGTTACGGCACGCACGGATTCGCGACTGCCGTTCCAGGCCACCAGAACCGTGCCGCCGATGGCGTTGAACTCGCCGGTCCCGGCCAGCATCAGCGGCCGCGCAGTTTCGAACAATACTGCCTCGATGGCGATGTCGGCCTCGTCTCCGCCACCTGCCGGGGGCGCGATAACGACCAGATCGGCCAAGCGACCGTGATAGGCAATGCGGTCTGCGGCCAGCGCCACTTCCTCGTGCCAGCGAGCGCAGGCCCCGGGCCCGGCCTTGCCGGCGGCGGTATCGATCCCCTGGGCGCGGCAACGCGCCTCGAAGCTCTCACGCGCGTGCGCGGTGCGGCGTTCCGATTCGCCCCGCGCGGCATCGATAACGCTCTCGATCATGGCAGGCGACATGCCGTCTACTGCCAGGCGCACTGCATCTCGCGGATCGGGGCGCACGATCAGGCCGTCGACACAGGCCTCGAAGGTTCGGCCCAGGGCGAGCGCCGCGTCGGTCACCGTGTCGTCCGCATCGTCGCCGTGCAGTAGCGCCAGAATGCTTGCCCAAGTCATCGCCGCGGCCTCCTTATCGAACGCCGAAGTCTAACATGCCATCACCGTACTTCGATACCGGCGCGCGCCAATACCGACAGCGCCGATGCCGACACGGCACCCGGCGAGCCGCCCGCGTCGAGCCGTGTCCAGGCGATATCGCCGACCCCGCGCTCCAGCTGGCCTTCAAGCACGTTCAACGTCGCATCCGAGGCATCGTGCCGGCGGGCTGCGATACGCGAACGCAGGGTTGCGGCCGGCGCCTCCAGCCACAGCCCGCAAAATGGCACACCTGCCGCCGAAGCCAGTGCCTCCACCGCCTGCCGCTCGGCTGCATCGCCGTGCACGGCATCCAGGATGACGGTGGCACCGGTGGCCAAGGCACGCCGTGCCAAGGCATGGAGATAGGAATAGACCCGTTGCGTCACCTCAGCCGTATAAGCGCCCCCATCGAGTGCGACTTCGGGGGCTACCCCCATCAGGCGCTTGCGCACCACATCGCTGCGCAACACCACGGCACCCGGTGCGGCACCGATCATGGCTGCCACATCTGCAGCCATCGAGGACTTGCCGGTGCCCGAATAACCGCCGACGGCAATCAGGGCCGGCGGCTGGCGCTCCAACAGCCGGATGGCAAGATCGAGATAGGCGCGGGCCACGTCGCCCTGCTCGCCATGCCCCTCCCCTGCTTCGATGGCGCTCACCATCGCCCGCACCCCGGCGCGCAACGATTGGAAGAAAGGCAACAACGCCAGTCCCGCCACATCCTCGCTGCGGCCGAGATAGCGATTGAGCACCATGTTGGCCGCCCTCGCCATATCCCGATGCTGCAAATCCATAAGCAGGAAGGCGAGGTCGTAGAGCACGTCGATGCAGGCGATATCCGGATTGAACTCGATGCCGTCGAAAAGGGTCGGGCGGCCATCGATCAGGCATATGTTGCGCAAATGCAAATCACCATGGCACCAGCGCACCTGGCCTGCGCTGCGGCGGGCATCCAGCAACGCCCCGTGGCGGTCCAGGCCGCGTCGCCAGAGTCGTTCGGCGGTATCGATGGCAGCGGAGGCCAAAGCGCCTTCGCTCTCCCGCAGGGTTGCCATGTTGCCGGCTATGACATGCGCCATGCCTTCGCGCCCGCCCATGTCGGGACGCGGCTCGGCAATTTCATGAAAGGCGGCGATGGCATCGGCGAGGTCGCGCAGCTGACGATCGTCGAGAGCGCCGCGCTCCGCCAGGCGATCGAACAGGGTGTCCTGATCGAAACGCTTCATGACCACGAGCCAATCGACGGCCTCGCCGGCGCCGTCCAAAGCCATGGTTCCATCGGCGCCCCTGGTGACAGCGGCCACGGCCAGATAGAGGTCGGGCGCGGTGCGCCTGTTCAGCGCCAGTTCGCTCTCGCAGGCGGCCTTGCGCATATCGGCTGTCGAGAAGTCGAGGAACGCGAAACGCACGGAGCGCTTGAGCTTGTAGGCCCGGTCGCCGACCAGGAAGACATGCGCGGCATGGGTCTCGATTTCCTCCACCGCCGCGCCAGCATGGCTCGCCGGATCGCGCAGAAAAGCGAGCACCTCGCTCTGGTCTTCGACGATCATCGCGAAGGCACTCTATTTGCGGGCGAAATGCGGCATCGGCTCGACGATATCATCGGGATCCTGATGGATGATCACCTCGGCCCCGGGAAAGGCCTCCATGATCGCCGCCTCGACTTCATCGGATATGACATGAGCGTCGTGCAGGGACATCGAGGCCGACAGTTCCAAGTGCAGTTGGATGAAGGGCTGCAGGCCCGAGCGACGAGTGCGCAGGTCATGCACACCGCGCACGCCGTCATGGGCGAGCGAAATATCGATAATGCGCTGGCGGTCCTCGTCGAGGAACTCCCTGTCCATCAGGGCGTCGAGCGAGATGCGGCCGATGCCCGCGGCGCCGTGGAGAATGTAGAGCGCGATGAATATCGCCACCACGGGATCCATCCATCCGGCGCCGCCGAACGTGCTCGCGACCAGAGAGCCGATGATCGCCAGATTGACCAGCAGGTCGGCGCGATAGTGCAGCGAATCGGCACCGATGGCGGTCGACCCGGTCTTCCGCACCACATGCATCTGATAGCGCACCAAGCCCGCAGTCAGCAGCACCGAGATGACCATCACGGCGATGCCGATGTCGCCATGGCTGACCTCTTGCGGCGTGACCAGACGGGCGATCGATTCGAAGATCAGGAACACGGCTGAGCCGGCGATGAATGCCGCCTGGCCCAGACCGGCGATCGATTCGGCCTTGCCATGACCGAATCGATGCTCTTCGTCGGCCGGCGCCAAGGCATGACGTACGGCTATCAAATTGATGATGGATGCAAAGGCATCGAGCACCGAATCGATCAGCGACGACAGGATCGCCACCGAAGAGGTCGTAAGCCAGGCCCCGAGCTTGAGCACGATCAAAAGCAACGCCACCGTCACCGACGCATAGGCGGCCCTGCGCATGAGCCGGCCGTTTTCGGCACTCATGCTCATGGGAAAAGCCGCTCGGTCCGCCATTGCGGCTGCGCGGTATCGTCACGGCTGTAGACCAGCCGGTCATGCAGGCGGAAGGCGCCCGAGCGCCAGAACTCGATCCGCGTCGGCGCCAAGCAAAAGCCGCCCCAATAGGGCGGGCGCGGCACCTCGCCGAGGCCGAACTTGGCGGCATGCTTGGCCACCTCGCGCTCGAGTGCATGGGGCGCATCGAGGGGACGCGACTGCTTGCTTGCCCAGGCGCCGATGCGGCTTTTCCTGTCGCGGCTGGCAAAATAGGCATCGGCAATCTCGTCGGGAACCTGGGTCACCGGCCCCTCGACGCGAACCTGGCGGCGCAGGCTCTTCCAATGAAAGCCCAAGGCGGCGCGGGGGTTGGCCAGCAGTTCCTGGCCCTTGCGGCTCTCGAAGTTGGTGTAGAAAACGAACCCGTCCGCATCGGCGCGTTTCAGCAGCACCATACGCACCGAGGGCGCACCGGTCGCGTCTGCCGTGGCAAGCGACACCGCATTCGGGTCGTTTGGCTCACTTTCCTGCGCTTCCTCTAGCCAGGCGTTGAATTGGGCTATCGGATCGTCAGTGACCGGTGTCACCATTTTTCCAGCGTGGTCCTTTATCCGGCCTGGGGGAGTCCCTATATGCTAGATTGGCATGAGACAAGTCCACGGTTTTCAGGGGCTTCGACCCGGCGCCGTGATGACGCATCGGAAGCAAACGACGAGGACAAGTACGATGAAGGCTTTGAAGGTTTTGGTCGTTGCGGGGACGATCGTTTCGCTGGGCGCCTGCGTGCAGGGCAAAGGCGACAAGGAAGTGGCCGGCACTCTGATCGGCGCGGCAGCCGGCGGCTTGATCGGCTCGCAAATCGGCAGCGGCTCGGGTCAGCTGGTGGCCGTCGGCGCCGGTGTGCTGCTCGGCGGTCTGCTCGGCAGCGAGGTCGGGCGCTCGCTCGACAAGGCTGACCAGGCCTATGCGGCGCAGACCTACAATCAGACCCTGGAGCACGCGCCGGTCGGCCAGACCAACACCTGGGTCAATCCGGATTCGGGCAACGAGGGCAGCTACACGCCGGTCAAGACGTACCAGGCGGACAGCGGCCAGTATTGCCGCGAGTTCCAGCAGACCATCACTGTCAGCGGACAGACCGAATCGGCCTACGGCACCGCCTGCCGCCAGCCGGACGGAACCTGGCAGATCGTCAGCAACTGATTGGCCTAGTTTGCGCGCTGCGCGCGAGCCTCTTCGGCCACCGAGGCCGGGGAGGTTCCGGCGTGCGCACTCTCTCCTTCTCAACGTCCCGATAGAGCCGAGGCCATGACCGATCTATACCAAGTGCTCGGGGTGGATCGCGGCGCCGGCCAGGACGACATCAAGAAGGCCTATCGCAGCCTCGCGAAACAGCTCCACCCGGACCGCCACCCTGGCGACACAGAGGTCGAGGAGCGGTTCAAGCGCGTCTCCGCCGCCTATGCCATTCTGTCGGACCCGGCCATGCGCGAGCGTTATGACCGCGGCGAGATCGATTCCGCCGGCCAGGAGCGTCCGCAATATCAGTACCAGCAGGGCGGCCGGGCGCGAGGCGGCTTCGAAGGCTTTGCCGGCGGCTTCAATGTCGAAGACATTCTCGGCGATCTGTTCGGCGGCGCAGGAGGCATTCGGCCCGGCAGGCGCGGCGGCAAGGGCAGCGACGACAAATACAGCGTCCGAATAGGTTTCACCGAAGCGGCCCGCGGCGGCAAGCGGCGCCTGACCATGGCGGACGGCCGCTCCTTCGACGTCACCATTCCGGAAGGCATTACGGACGGCCAGACGATTCGCCTCAAGGGCCAGGGCCAGAAAGGCCCGGCCGGCGCGGGAGACGCCCTGATTCGGGTGGAGATCGAGCCGCACCCCTCCCTCACCCGCGACGGCGAGCACGTGCGCATGGAGCTCCCAATCACCCTCGCGGAAGCCGTGCTCGGCGCCAAGGTCGACGTCACCACGCTCGACGGCACAGTAACCATGCGCGTGCCCGCCGGGGCCAATACCGGCGATACGCTGCGGTTGCGCGGCAAGGGTATTGGGGTCGGAGGCGGAAAGCGTGGCGACCAGTTGGTGCGGCTCAAGGTGATGCTGCCGCGCGAGCCCGATCCCGAACTTGCCAAACTGGTCGAGGCATGGTCGCGCGATCACCCCTATACGGTGCGCTGACCATGGCGCCGTTGCCCCGGCCGGCCGGCACGGTTACCGTGCGGGCTGGGTAGCAGGGAGACGATGATGGGTGGCGCTTGGCGGCTTTTGGCGGTTGGAATACTTGGGGCGCTGCTATGCGCTCCGCCATCCATGGCCCAACAGGACGATGCCGCCGACACGGTTTCCCCGGATCTGCTTCGTCTCAAGGAGCGTCAGCGCAGGGTCGAGGCCCTGACCGAGCTCTTCGGCCGACAGACCCGGGTCTACCGCATCGCCTATCCCCTGCTCTATGCCGCGGTCGACCTTTGCCCCAACAATGTTCGCACGGCCGGCGGCTTCACCTATGCCAACGCCTATATGTTTCGCGGCGCAGTGCGCAGCGCCGCCAGCGCGCTCGGCTACACCCACCGCGTCAGCGTGGTCGATGTGGTGGCGAACTCCGCGGGCGCCAACGCAGGCGTTCGGGCACGAGACCAAATCCTGGCGATCGACGACTGGGCCGCGCCGTTTGGCGAGGGCGCGGTGACGCTGGCGGCCGCCAAGCTGCGCGACACCCTCGACCGCGAAGGCCGGGCGACACTCACGCTCAAACGCGGCGGCGTGGAGCTGAACGCCCAAGTGAAAGCGGATTTCATTTGCGACATACAGGTCTTGGCGGCCCCGGGAAACGGCGTCACGGCCTATTCCGATGGCGAGCGGGTGGTCATCTATCACGGCATGATGGATTTCGCCGACGACGGCGAGCTGGCGGCCGTGATAGCGCGCGAGATCGCCAATGCCCTGATCCCCGCCTTGGATATAAAATCGAACGGCAACGATGAATACGCGCTGTCGAACTTCTTCGAATGGGGCATGGAGGAAGCACCGGAGCCGGGCGGGTCGGTCATCGATCCGGGCCAGGCGCGCGATTATGGCCTGGCGGCGGATTATGTGGGGGCCTACCTGCTTGCCCGTGCCGGCTTCGACCACCACAAAGGCGCGCAACTTCTGCGCCGCTTGTGGGCGTCAGAGGCGAATGGCCAATACGGCAGGCCGGATGCCGTGCGGCTGGCGAGACTGGAGGCATCGGCGGGTGAGATCGATGCCAAGCTGGCGGCACGCCGACCGTTGATCCCGCAAGGCAGCGGTCCGCCGGCGGCCGGCAATGTCCCGTCCCTGGAAACCGCACATACGCCGCCTCCCGCACCGGCCGCTGCGGCTCCGGTCCAGGCACCCGAGCCACAACAAGCGCCGATGCCGGAACAAGAGCCGCGGCCGGCAGCGTCGCCGGAGGTGGCCGCAACACCGTTGCCCGAACGCGACCCGCTGGAAGAGGAGGCGTGGGCAGCGACGGCCGTGGAATCCGCGCCGACAACGCGTATCGAAAGCAACTACGAGGCCGGCGATCCGGGTGACTACCGCCTCGACGTCGAGCCGCTTTCAGATCCGCGCCTCGCCCCGCCGCCGCCGTCGCCGGAAGGCGAGCCCGTCGCCCTCGCCGAAGTCGAGCCTGTCACAGCCGCCATCGAGCCGCCGCCACCCTCGAATCCGGCCCTGGCGCCGCCGACACCGCCGAGCGGAGAGCTTGGCTTCTCGTTTGCCGACTGGTTCGGCGCATCGCAATAGGCGAATTGCGGCGCGGGTTTTCTGCCGTCCCGCCATGCTGTAGGCTATTTGTCAGCCATCTAGGGCCACAACCGAGACACTGCATCACCATCTTGTCAGACCTGTCATGACCGTGCCAACGCCGAACATCACCGAATCCCAGACCGGCCTACTCGCTGCCCGCAAAGGCTTGGTGATGGGCGTGGCCAATGACCGCTCGCTGGCTTGGGGCATTGCCCGAGCCGCGGATGCCCAAGGCGCGGAGCTCGCCTTCACCTATCAGGGCGAAACTCTTGAGAAGCGCGTGCGGCCTTTGGCCGAATCGGTGGGCTCCTCTTTAGTGCTGCCCTGCGACGTGACGGACGAAGACAGTGTCGAGGCCACCTTCGCCGCGGTAGCCGACACCTGGGGCTCCCTGGATTTCGTGATCCACGCCATCGCCTATTCCGACAAGGAAGAGCTGAAGGGGCAATATCTCGATACCTCGCGGGAGAACTTTCTCAATACACTCGATATCTCCTGCTACTCGTTCACCTCCATTTGCCGGCGCGCATCGGCCTTGCTGCGCGAGGGCGGCAGCCTGATCACCCTGAGCTATGCCGGGGCCGAGAGGGTGATGCCCCATTACAACGTCATGGGCGTTGCCAAGGCCGCGCTGGAGGCCAGCGTGCGCTATCTCGCGGTCGATTTCGGCGGCCGCGGCATCCGTGTCAATGCCATCTCTGCCGGTCCCATCAAGACCCTGGCGGCAAGCGGCATCGGCGATTTCCGCTATATCCTCAAGTGGAACGAATACAACGCGCCGCTCAAGCGCAACGTGACCATCGACGATGTCGGCGGCGCGGCGCTGTTCCTGCTCAGCGATCTCGGCTCGGGCGTAACCGGCGAAGTGCTGCATGTGGATTCCGGCTACCACGTCGTCGGCATGAAGGCCGTCGACGCACCCGACATCTCCACGGTCTGACGCCCCCATCATGCCCGGCAACAGCTTCGGCGAAAGTTTCCGCTTCACGACCTGGGGCGAGAGCCACGGACCGGCGATCGGCTGCGTGATCGACGGCGTGCCGCCGCGCTTGCCGCTCGCCGAAGGCGACATCCAGCACTATCTCGACCGTCGCCGGCCGGGTCAGTCGCGCCACACCAGCCAGCGCCGCGAGCCCGATGAAGTGCGAATCGTCTCAGGCGTCTTCGAGGGCCAGACGACCGGCACATCGCTGGCACTGGTCATCGAAAACGTCGACCAGCGCAGCCGCGACTACGGCGATATTGCCGAGCAGTTCCGCCCGGCCCATGCGGATTTCACCTATTGGCGCAAATACGGCATTCGCGACTATCGGGGCGGCGGACGCTCGAGCGCCCGCGAAACGGCGATGCGCGTTGCCGCCGGCGCGGTTGCACGCAAGGTGCTCGGCGACGGCATTCGTATTCGCGGCGCCTTGGTGGAGATGGGCGGCGAGGGCATAAACCGGGACCGTTGGGACTGGGACGAGGTCGAGCGCAATCCTTTCTGGTGCCCCGACGCAAAGACCGCCACAGCCTGGGAAGGCATGCTTGACGCGCTGCGCAAGGACGGCAATTCGACAGGCGCGATCATAGAGGTGGTGGCAGAGGGCGTGCCCGCCGGTCTCGGCGAGCCCGTCTACGACAAGCTGGACGCGGACCTCGCCAAGGCCATGATGAGCATCAACGCGGTCAAGGGCGTGGAGATCGGCGAAGGCTTCGAGGCCGCGGCTCAGAGCGGTGTGGACAGCGCCGATGAGATGCGCGCGGGCGAGGGGCCGGAGGCGCCGGAATTCCTCTCCAACAATGCCGGCGGCATTCTCGGCGGCA
>CAZKTK010000069.1:0-10435 GCA_964555535.1 uncultured Rhodospirillaceae bacterium | reverse complement strand
TCCAAGACAAACGGGAATCCCAATTGCGATTCCCTCAAATTGTGAAACGCTCTAACTGCTCCGCCGGCATCAGCACGCGATAGCGAATGCTGGCCCGATCCGAGGTGCGGCGTCCGTCCACGATATCGATCCCGCTTTCGCTCGCCCAGAGGATCTTGGTCTTGTCCTGTGTCATAGTGGGCTCAGTCTAACTCAGTGGAACGCTGCCATGCCCGTCATTTCCGTCCAATCCCACGTCGCGATGGGCCATATCGGCAACAGCACGGCGGTGTTCGCCCTGCAGCGCCTCGGCCATGAGGTCTGGCCGGTGCATACGGTGCAGCTGTCGAACCATACGGGCTATCCCGATTGGGGCGGCGGCGCCATGGACGTGGCCCATGTGGCGGATGTGCTGGCGGGCCTCGAGCGCCGCGATGCCTTCTCGCGCGCCGATGCCATTCTCACAGGCTATATGGGAACGCCGGAGTTGGTGGGTGTGGTGGCCGAGACGGTTGCGCGGGCGAAGTCCGTGAACCCGGCATTGCTCTATTGCTGCGATCCGGTCATCGGCAACGCCGCCAAGGGGCTCTTCGTGGCCGAGCCGGTGGCAGAGGCGATCCGCGACCGGCTGCTGCCGCTCGCTGATCTGGCAACGCCGAATGCCTTCGAGCTGCGCTGGTTCACCGGCGCGGACGATGCCCGCAAGCTCGGGCCCGCACGCGTGGCGGTGACCTCGGTGGAAACAGCAGCCGGCACCGGAGCCATGTTCGTTGATGGGGACGACACCTGGCTGGTCGAGACACCGCGCCTCGACGTGCCCGGCAACGGCGCGGGGGATACGTTTTGCGCGCTCTTGCTTGGGCATCTGCTGAGCGGTCTTGCGCCGCAGGAGGCACTGTCGCGCGCCACATCGTCGGTGCATGCATTGCTGGGCGAGGACAGTCTGGCGCTGATTGTTGATCAGAATGAGATCGTCGAACCGAGCCGGTTGTTCAAGTCTTGGCAGACCGAACGGCATTAATATTGACTATATTTATTGGTCAATACCGGCTATAATCGAGGTCATGCAACAGCCAAATGACGAAACGCGTATCAGCGTCAGCGAGTTCAAGGCCAAGTGTCTTTCTTTGTTGGACGAAATGGCGCGGGGCAAGCGCGGTCCCCTGGTCATCACCAAGCATGGTAAGCGTCTTGCCGCGGTGGTGCCGCTGGAGGCGGAGCTTCCGGAGCTGTGGGGCGCCATGGCGGGAACCGTGACGATTGCTCCGGACACGGATCTCACCGAGCCGACCGGGGAGTCCTGGGACGCGAATGCCTGAGGCGCTGCTGCTCGATACTTGCGCGGCGCTCTGGCTCATGAACAAGGCTCGCATGAGCCCCGCAAGCCTGGATCGCATTCGCGCGGCGCAGCGCGACGGTTCAGGCGTTCACGTTTCCCCCATCAGCGCCTGGGAGGTTGCGACACTCGTTGCCAAGGGCCGTATTTCGCTCGCTTACGAACCCGAGGTCTGGTTCGAGTCGTTGCTGGCATTGCCCGGTATCCGCTTGGCCGATATGTCGCCGGCGGTGCTCATGCGCTCGGCGTTTCTGCCCGGCGAGCCGCCTAACGACCCGGCCGACAGGATACTCGCCGCGACCGCACGCGAGCATGAACAGGCCCTGGTGACACGAGACGGAGCCCTGCTGCGCTATGGCGAGGCCGGCCATCTGACAGTCGTGGCCTGCTAGGAAACCTGCTTGTCGTGGCCTTCCCAATAGGGCTTGCGCAGCTCCGTCTTGAGGATCTTGCCGGCGCCAGACAGCGGCAGGGCCTCGTCGCGGAAGTCCACGCTGCGCGGGCATTTGAAGCCGGCGATCAGGGTGTGGCAGTGGGCGATGATGGCGTCCGAGTCGGCCTCGCCGCCGTCCTTGAGGCGGACGATGGCGTGCACGCGCTCGCCCCATTTGTCGTCGGGCACGCCGATCACGGCGCATTCGGCGACCGCCGGGTGCTGGTAGACCGCGTCCTCGACCTCGGCCGAATAGACGTTCTCGCCGCCCGAGATGATCATGTCCTTCATGCGGTCGACGACGTAGACGAAGCCGTCCTCGTCCATGGTGCCGCCGTCGCCCGAATGCATCCAGCCGCCGCGCAGCGCCTGCGCCGAAAGCTCGGGCTGGCGCCAATAGCCGAGCATGACGTTGGGCCCGCGCACGGCGATCTCGCCGACGGTGCCCCGCGGCACCTCGTTGTCGTCCTCGTCGATGATCTTCACCTCGACGCCCGGCACCGCATGGCCGACCGAGCGGAAGCGATAGGCGTTGGGCCCTTCGAGCACGTGGTATTGCGGCCCGCAGGTGGTCGACAGCGGGGCGCATTCCGTCTGCCCATAAGCATGCACGAACTGGCATTCGGGGATCACCTCGAGGGCGCGCACGATCACCGCTTCCGGCATGGGCGAGGCGCCATAGGTGATGGTGCGCAGGGACGAGAGATCATAGTCCTCGATGCCCGGATGGTTGACCAGCATGTTGCACATGGTCGGCACCAGCAGCATGTCGGTGATGCCCCAGCGCTGCACCGCCTCGGCCACGCCATCGGGGGTGAAGCCGGGCACGAAATAGTGGCCGGCGGCGATCTGCGTGCCGGCGAAGATGGCGACGCAGTCGGCGATATGGAACATCGGCGCCGAGTGCAGCCAGCGGGAATCCTCGCGCAGGCCCAGCGTCGGCATGGTGTTGAAGGAATTGGCGACGAGATTGCGGTGGCACAGCATGACGCCCTTGGAGCGCCCCGTGGTGCCGCCGGTATAGAACAGCCCGGCGAGGTCGTCATTGCCGCGCCCCGCATCCTCAATGGGCTCGGCGGCCTGCAATATCTCCTCGAACGCCAGCATGCCCTCGGGCGCCGCGCCGTCGCCGATATAGACGATGTGCTCGACGCTCGGGATATGACCCTCGGCCCTGAGCGTCGCGGCAACGGCAGTGAAGGAATCGTCGACCAGCAGGACCTTGCTCTCGCTGTCCGAAAGCCAGAAGGCGATCTCGGGCGGCGCCAGGCGCGTATTGATGGGCACGAACACGCCGCCGGCCCAGAGCGCGGCATAGATGGTTTCGTAATAGCGATCCGAATTGTGCGCCAGGATGGCCGCCCGCTCGCCGTCGGTGATACCGAGCTTGGCCAGGGCGCCAGCAAGTCGCGTGATGCGGTCGAGGCATTCTGTCCAGGTGTGGACCCTGTCGCCGTCATAGGTGGCAACGGCCTTGCCACGCACTTGCACCGCACGCCGCAGCGCCTGGGTGATATACATGTCTAGCTCCCTCAGTCACGATCGCCTGGGCGCAGAGTCACTGCCAAGCGGTCCCTGTCAAGAGCGAAGCGTGAGGCGAGGGAGCAGGACGCGATCAAGACCGAGTCAGGTTCCGAGATGCATAGCGTTTACAGCGACCGTCACCGCCTGCACGACCCGAGCGGCTACCTCTCCCGCGGGCGCATGGTGCCGGCCGCGGAATGCCCCGAGCGTGCGGAGCGTTTCATTGCCGCTCTGCGCGAGGCCGGCTTTGGGGACAAGGAGCCCCAGGATCACGGCCTGGCACCGATCGCGGCGGTGCATTCCCCCGACTATCTGGACTTTCTGATGAACGGCCATGCCGCCTGGACGGCGCTGCCGGGCGCGGGGCCGGAGATCATCCCGAACGTGCATCCCGGCCGCAACGTGCTGACCCGCCCCGACGGCATTGTCGGCCTGGCCGGCTATCACATGACTGATACGGCCTGCCCCATCGGCGCCGGCACCTGGGAGGCCGCCCAGGTCAGCGCTCAGGTGGCGCTGACCGCGGCGGATGCCTTGCTGGCGGGAGAGCAGGCGGCCTATGCGCTTTGCCGCCCGCCGGGCCATCACGCCTATGGCGACATGGCCGGCGGTTTCTGTTTTCTCAACAATGTCGCCATCGCGGCGGAATATCTGCGCCGGCATCACGACCGGGTGGCGATCCTCGATGTCGACGTGCATCACGGCAACGGCACACAGGGCATCTTCTACGACCGTGCCGATATCTTTTTCGTCTCGATCCATGCGGACCCGGCGAATTTCTATCCCTTCTTCTCGGGCTATGCCCATGAGCGGGGAGAGGGCGCCGGGCATGGCTACACGCTCAATCTGCCTTTGGCGCCGGGCAGTGGCGACGCCGCCTTTCTCCAGGCGTTGGCCGGGGGATTGAGCGCCATCCGCCGTTTCGCGCCATCGGCTCTTCTGGTCTCGCTGGGCCTGGACGCACAGGAAAACGATCCCTTGGGCGTGCTCACGGTAACGACGGACGGCTTTGCCCGGATCGGGGTCGAGATCGCCGGGCTGTCCCTGCCGACCGTGGTGGTTCAGGAGGGCGGCTATCTCTGTCCCGAACTGGCGGACAATCTGCTTGCCTTCCTGCAGGGGATGGCCGGCTCGACACAAGACTGAGGCCGCCATCGATCGAAGCCTATTCCGCCTCCTCCACCAGGAGCTCGCCCTTGGCCGTGCACCAGAGCGCGTGGCGGCTTTGGCCGGCATACAGGACCACGCGGTATTCGCGCCCGCTCGGGTCGTCGATCACTTCCTCCGCCGTGCCGCCCTGGGCCCGGTGCAGCACCACCACCTGCTTGAGGCGCTCGTAGCAGAGGTGAAACGAGCCCTGCGCCGCCGCCGGCAGCGGCCAGGCGAGGGTCGCGAAAATCAGACTTGTGACGACGGCTCTTGTCATGGGGTTTTCCTGTCCGGAGAATGGGCTAGGATACCGGTATCCAAGGTGCGATGGGGGAAGATCTTGCTCGACATCCTGATTGAAGATCGCGGTACCGGCGCCCTGCTCAAGCCGCTCACGCGGCGCGGCCGGCAATGGGTCGAACAGCATGTGGATTCGGAGCGCGAGAGCGAAGGCGCTATGGTTATCGACAGCGCCGATGCCGCGCCCCTGGCAGATGCCGCCAAGGGGGACGGCATGACCGTGCGCATCGACGACCTCAGCTGAGCCGGAGAAGCAGCATGGCCTATGACGAGATCGCCTATGGCGTGGCGGACGGCATCGCCACCATCACCCTCAACCGGCCCGACCGCCTCAACGCCTGGACCGCGGTGATGGAAGGCGAGATTCGCGCCGCCATGGTGGCCGCGGCGGGCGACGATGACGTGCGCGCGATCGTCATCACCGGGGCGGGCCGCGGCTTCTGCGCCGGGGCCGACATGTCGCTCTTGCAAAGTACCGGCGACGTGGACCCGGAAGAGCGCCGCGCCAAGGCGCTGGTGCCCCCGGGCGATGCCGAGATCCCCGGGCGTCTCGACGTGCCCGACGACTTCTCCCTGCGCTACACCTATTTCCCCTCGGTGCCGAAGCCGATCATCGCCGCCATCAACGGCCCCTGCGCCGGGCTGGGGCTGATCATGTCGCTCTATTGCGATTTCCGCTTCGCCTCCGAGGCGGCCGTGTTCACCACAGCGTTTGCGCGGCGCGGTCTGATCGCCGAGCACGGCATAGACTGGATCCTGCCGCGCATCGTCGGCTTTCCCAATGCCCTCGATCTGCTCATGACCGCGCGCCGGGTGAGCCCGAAGGAGGCGCTGGCCAAGGGGCTGGTCAACGGGGTCTATCCGCCAGAGACCTTCGCCAACAAGGTGCAGGACTTCGCCCTCGACCTTGCCAACGCGGTCTCGCCGCGCTCCATGCGGGTGATGAAGACCCAACTCTACACCACCGCCGGCCTGGGCCGCAGCCTCGGCGACGCGGTGCGCAACGGCAACGAGGAGATGTTTGCCAGCTTCACCTGCGAAGACTTCAAGGAAGGCGTCGCCCACTTCGTCGAGCAACGCCCGGCCAATTTCAGCGGGCGCTAATCAATTGCCCCGCAGGATGCCCATGCCGGCGTCGATGGAGATGATCTCGCCGGTCACCTTCGGCGCTGCGCCCAGCAGGTAGACAATGGTCTCCGCGATGTCCTCGGGCTCGTTGACCGCGCGCAGCGGCGTCGAGGTCTCCAGCCGCGTCTTGGTCGCCTCGTAGGCCTCGTCGCCCATGCCCTGGCGCAACCAGTCGCCGGCGATGAAGCCGGGGCAGACCGTGTTGATCTGGATCTCCGGGCCGAGCGCCCGCGCCAGCCCCATGGCCATGGTGTTGAGCGCGCCCTTGGATGCCATGTAGGCGACCGACGAGCCCAAACCGTGGATGCCGGCGACGGAGGAGACATTGACCACCGAGCCGCGGCCGTGGGCCCGCATGGCCGGTGCCACGGCGCGGATCATCTGGAACGGGCCGATGGTGTTGACCGCGTAGACGGCCTGGAAGTCGGCGGCGTCGAGGCCGTCGAGATCGCCATGGGCAACGAACTTGGTGGTGCCCGCATTGTTGACCAGGCCGTCGATGCGGCCCCACTTGTCGAGCGCCGCCTGGGCCAGGCGCTTGCAGTCGTCGTCGTCCGCCACATTGGCCTGACAGACCATGCCGTCGCCGCCCGCCGCGCGGCATTCCTCGGCCACGCCCTCGGCCTCGTCGAGCGAGCTCGAGCAATTGACCACCACCTTGGCACCGCGGCCCGCCAGCTTCAGCGCCGTCGCCCGGCCGATGCCCCGCGACGACCCCGTGACGATCACCACGCCACCCTGCAACTCGATCATGTCTCTCTCCTGAAGATGAATGTGTGTCTGCTTCGCCGATCGTCGCGCCGGCGTCAAGCGGGCCCGTCCCGTCCGCGCAAATAGCCGTAGGTGCCGTAAGGCGCGTAGGCCTGCATAGTGTCGCGGAAGGCGGACCAGCTTTCGTAGATGCGCGCCGAGAGCGCGTCGTGATCGGCCACCTCGGCGACAACCTCGCGCGAGACCGCGTGCAGGCGCGCCACCACCGGGGGCGGGAAGTGGCGCAGGTCGACGCCGTGGCGCGACAGCAGCGCCTGCAAGGCGACGGCGTTGCCGTTGAGCGTTTCCGCCGGCATGCGGTTTGCCTCGGCCGCTGCCGCCAGGCGCAGGATGGCCTGGAGGTCGGCGGGAAGCGACTCCCAGGCCTCCCGGCCGATGGTCAGCGCGGCCGCCGGCCCGGGCTCGTGCACCCCGGGGCCGTAGTAATATTTCGCCACCTTATGAAGGCCGAAGGCGAGATCCGCATAGGGCGCTATCCATTCCGCCGCGTCGATGACGTCGGTCTGCAATGCCGGCACGATCTCGCCGCCCGAGAGATTGACCGTGGTGGCGCCGAGGCGATTGAGCACTTCGGCGCCGAGGCCCGGTATGCGCATGCGCAGGCCTTCGAAATCTCCGATCCCGTTGATCTCGCGATTGTACCAGCCGCCCATGTTGGTGCGCGAATTGCCCGCCAGCATGGCGACCAGGCCGAAGCGGTCGTAAAGCTCGTCCCACAGCGCCTGGCCGCCGCCGAAGCCGATCCAGGCAGCGTGCTCGGCCGGCGTTAGGCCGCCGGGCACGGTGCAGAAGAAGGCCGTTGCCGGGTGCTTGGCGATCCAGATATATGGCGCGTCGTGGGCGCATTCGGCGGTGCCCTCGCGCACCGCGTCGAAGGCCTCGTAGGCCGGCACCAAAGACCTTGATGGTCAGGCGCCCGTCCGAGGCCGCGGCGACGGTCTCCACCAGGCGCTGGGACGAGGTGCCGAGGCCGGGGAAGTTGCGCGGCCAGAGTGTCACCATGCGCCATTCGATGCGCCCTTGCGCGATGGCCGGCGCGGCCAGCGGCGAGGCGGCCGCGGCACCGGCGCCGGCGAGGAAAAGGCGGCGCTTCATGGCGCGGGCTCCGCGGCGGCATACCAGTCGGCGATCTGGCTGCCGGTCATAAAGACCACGTCGTCATGGGCCTGCAACAGGTCCAGCATGCGCGCCAGGCTGGCGATGCGGTGGGGCACGGCGATGAGATGGGGATGCAGGCCGATGGCGAGCACATGCGGGCCGGACTCCGCCACGAAGCACGACAGGGTCTCGCGCAAGCGCCGTTCCATTTCCGGCCCGGCGTGGTGCTCCACCGCATAGACCACGCTGTCATTGACCTCCAGCGCATAGGGCATGGCCATGAGCGGGCCGTGGGCGGTGGCCATCCAGCAGGGCAGGTCGTCGAGCACCCAGTCGCAGACATAGTCGATGCCCGCGGCCTTGAGGTGGTCCGGCGTGTCGGCGGTCTCGCGCAGGCCGGGGCTGAGCCAGCCGCGCACGGGCTTGCCCGTGAAACCCTCGAGAATGCCAAGCGCCTCGCCGATCCGCGCCGCCTCGTCGTCGTCGGCGCTCACGGCGCGCTGGTGGATGCCGTGGCCGATGAACTCCCAGCCCGCGTCACGCATGGCTTCCGCCGCGGAAGGATAGGCGGCGATGGCGCCGGCATTGATGCTGGTGCTGGCGGCCAGGCCCCGATTGGTGATCATGTCCAACAGCCGCGGCAGGCCGCAGCGCATGCCGTATTCGGCCCAGGCGAAATTGGGCACGTCGGGGACCTGCTCTGCGCCATGCGGCGCCGGGATGACCTTGCGTGGCATGGCGGCATCAAAGCGCCAATGCTCCACATTGACCACCAGATGCACCAGCACGGTCTTGCCGTCGGGCCCGACGAGCGGCGCCCGCTCGCTCGCCATGGCAAAGGGAATGCGTGGATTGCTCATGCCCCTAGACTGGCAGAGCCGGCAGCCATCCGCTACCCTCTCGGCATGAAACCGTTGCATCTTGGCGATATTAGCGTGACCCGCGCCATCGAGGCGGAGGGGCCGAGCTTCTTTCCCTCCTTCCTGCTGCCCGATTCCACCGAGGACGCCCTGGCCGGGGAGGCCGAGTGGCTGGTGCCGCGGCATCTCGACCCCGCATCCGGGCGTTTCGTGATGAGCTTGCACAGCTATGTGATCCGCACCCCGCGCCACACCATCCTGGTCGATACCTGCGTCGGGTCCGACAAGGAGCGTCCCTCGACCAAGCCCTGGCACCATCTGCAATCGCCCTTGCTCGGGCGGCTGGCGGCGGCGGGCGTGGCACCGGAAGAGGTCGACTTTGTGCTCTGCGCCCATCTGCATGTGGACCATGTGGGCTGGAACACGCGGCTCGTGGACGGACGCTGGGTGCCGACATTTCCCAACGCGCGCTACCTCTTTCACGAGACCGAATACGCCTATTGGGAAAGCGCCGAGGCGGGTGCGGATCGCTCCGGCGGTCAGGACGGCTGTTTCGCCGACAGCGTGCTGCCGGTGATGGAGGCGGGCCAGGCACTGCTCGTGAGGGATGGCCACGCCATAGAGGACGGGCTTACCATCACACCCTCGCCGGGGCATGTCTGCCTGGACGTGCGGGCAGGCGGCAAGCGCGCAGTCTTCTCGGGCGACCTCATGCACCACCCGGTGCAATGCGCCTATCCGGAATGGAACAGCCGCTTCTGCTTCGATGCCGCCCAGTCCCGCGCCACGCGCCAGCGCTTCGTCGCCGAGCACGCGGACACCGACACGCTCATCCTCGCCGCCCACTTCGCCGGGCGCATTGTCGGCAACGGTGAGCGCTGCAAGTTCACGACGCCGTAGGCAAGGAGCGCAACGTGCCCCTCGCTCTTAATATGGGGACAGTATACCGAATTCTGGGATAAATGGGCAGATTCCACATCGAGGTGCGCCACCCACGCCGGCATGGCCACCTTCACCGACGCCGGCGTCAGCGAGGGGTAAGGCTTTTCAAGGTCTGCGCCAGGCCGATGGTGACGACATGCGCGGCGTCGGCCGCCGTCGCAATGGTCGAGCGATAACGCATATTGACACGCAAGGCGAAATTCCCTCTCCTGTGGCTCATCAGGTTTGAGCACGGAGCAAGGCCGACCATGCCGAGTGCGGCAGCGACATGTGACAGTTCGGCAGACACGCCCGCCGATATCGACGCCGCTGTTGCTGTGCGGCTGATGGGCAAGTCGGAGGCGCACCGGCACCTGTTCCTCGCCGACCTCGACTGGCGGGTTCTGCCCGCGATCGCGCACAAACAGTTCCGGCTCTTCCACAAGGACGGCAAGCCCGTCGCCTTCGCCAGCTGGGCCATGGTCTCGGACGCCGTGGCGGAGCGCCTCGGACTCGCTGGCGCGGACGCGGGCGACGACGGCGCCGCAGCCAGCCCGCGCCCGCCGATACGCCTCAAGCCCGAGGAGTGGCGCTCGGGAGAGCGCCGGGTGATCGTCGATGTCGTGGCGCCGTTCGGCGGGGCCGAGGCGGTGGTGAAGGCTTTGCAGACGCAGGCGCAACCACAGGAGAGCGCCGATGCGTGAGCCTATGGCGCGAGTTCACAAGACCGGACACGATGCCACTCCTTACCTCGTGGCTGGGGCCGGGGCAGCGGGTGACGGTAGCGCCACACTCGCTCCCCGACTTGTTACCTTCTCGATAGATCCGAATGCACGTTGGATGGGACGCTGCCACGCGGCGGGATATGAGAATTAGTTAAACCCCTATTTCCCAGATAAACTTGATGTTTCATGTCACGAGGCAGAGATTTTGTTA
>CAZKTK010000068.1:0-10799 GCA_964555535.1 uncultured Rhodospirillaceae bacterium | reverse complement strand
AATGCTCTCCAACAAGGAAATCAACGTCTCGAAGGGATAGCCGAGCCCGCTCGCCGCCGGATACTGGAACAGGATCAGCGGCAGGTCCGTGGCCGCCGCGATGGTCTCGAGATGGGCCTGCGCCATCTCCGGGCGCAGCTGGCCGCCCATGCTCATGGAGTTGGGCGGAAAGACCAGCAGGCACGACGCCCCCGCGGCTTGCGCCATCTTGGCGATGCGTGCCGCCTGGTGGCTGCCGTCGGCATAGACGCCGTTGACCAGGGGCACCTTGTCGCCGACCTCGTCGAGAGAGAATTCGAGAATACGCTGCTGCTCCTCGAAAGTGCAGGCGTGCACCTCCGAGGCGTGGCCGTTGACGGTGGCGGCCGTCACCCCCGGCACCAGGGCGCAATCGCGCAAATGCTTGCGCGAGCTGGCCTCGTCGATGGTGTAGTCGTCGTCGAACGCCAACAATGTCGCGGGGATAACGCCGTGTGGGCGGTACATGGCTCGTCCTCCGTGTCGTCGCTCAGTCGAGCATCGCCTGGTTGACCAGATCGCGCAGCATGGTGCGGTAATGACGGCGATTATACGTCTGTTGGCTCATATAGATCACGATCATTTCGGCAGCCGGGTCGACCCAGAACAGGGTGCCGGCATAACCCGCCCACCAATATTCGCCCGGCGTGCCCGGCCAGGCCGACAGCCCGGCATGGCTGCGCACGGAAAAGCCGAGCCCGAAGCCGTAGCCCGGATGCCAGGTCGGCATGTCGGCGGCCAGATGGTTGGCGGTCATCAGGGCGACCGTGCGCGGGCCGAGCAGGCGCACGCCGTCGAGCGCGCCGCCATTGAGCATCAAGTTGGTGAAGCGCAGGTAGTCGTGCGCCGTCGAGAACAGGCCGCCGCCGCCGCTTTCGTAGACCGGGTCGGTGGCGGGATCGAGATAGGCCGGCTTCTCGTCGGTGCCGGGAACCGCCTGCGGCTCGACCACGCGATGGAGCTGATCGGCGGGCACGAAGAAGCCGGTATCGGTCATGCCGAGGGGCACGAAGATGCGCTCGGCCAGATAGTCGCCGAGGGACCGGCCGCTGACCACCTCGATGAGATAGCCAATGACATCTGTGGAGCGGCTGTAATGCCAGACCTCGCCCGGGTGATACATAAGGGGGAGTTCGCCGAGCTTCGCCGTCATCTCGCCCGTGCTCTGGGTCTTGAGATGGATGCCGGCGGCCTTGTATTTGCGCTTGACCCAGGAATCGCCGAAGACGCCATAGGTCAGCCCGGAGGTGTGGCGCAGCAAGTCCTGCACCATGATGTCGCGCTTGGCGGCAACCAGCTCGACCTCGCTGTCGGCGGCATCGGGGCGCGGCGCGGTCGCCACCTGCAAGCCGCCAAGTTCCGGAATCCACTTCGAGACCGGATCGCCGATGTGCAGCTTGCCTTCCTCGACCAGCATCATCAGTCCGACGCTGACGATGGGCTTGGTCATGGAATAGATGCGATAGATGGCGTCCGCCTGCAAAGCGTCGCCGATCTCGGGATCGCGCACCCCGAAGGTCTCCGCATAGGCCAGCCGCCCCTGCCGCTGTATCAGCAGCTGCACGCCAGGCAGCGCGCCGGACGCGATCTCCGCCTCGAACACCGACGTGATGCGCCCCAACCGCTCGCTCGACAGACCGACGGCCTCGGGCACGGCGGAAGGCGGCATATCGGCACGGGCAGCGGTCGCGATAAGAAGGGCTAAGGCGGCGGCAGCAAATCGGCGGGTCATCGAGGCTCTCCGGTCGGGGACGGTGAGGTTCCATAGCATACGGTCGACACTGCCAAAAAGGTCGGACATCTCCTCAGGTCTGCGGATATGTGTCAGCGGTGGCAACGGGCCACAGACCTCAGCGGGCTGCGGGGCATCCCCGCACCAGGAATCCCAAAGACCGGAATCTTGAAATCGACTTCAGAGTTGCGGCCAAGGAAAGCAGATTGAAGCTTGCTGCAACGTCTGCTAACGCCCTGACTTCAGACGAAAATCAGGAAATTCTTGGCGGCAGGGTATAGCCTAAACCGGTCATTCCGGCCGGCAGCTGCGCTGAGTTAATCCAGAGTGTAAACTGCTCACCGGAGGGCCGATGACCAACTGCAGGGTGGCGGCAAAGCCCGAGCCGACGATGCCGGCGCGAACGGTTTTCTTGCTTTTGTTCATGGTCATTTGCCCTTGAAGTTGGGATCGCGTTTCTCTTTGAAGGCCGCCATGCCCTCTTCCCTGTCTTCCGTATCGAAGGCGCGGCAGACAACCTGGCGCTCCAGCACGGTACCGGCACTGAGGGTGGTCTCATAGGCCGCGAGCACCGCCTGCTTGGCCATGCGGAGCGCCACCGGCGGCTTGGCGGCCAAGGTCTTGGCCAAGGCCATCGCTTCGCCGCTAGCCGTGCCCGACGGCACCAGCTTCGAGACCAGCCCGGCCGCGAGGGCGGTCTGGGCGTCGATCGGCTCACCGCCCATGATCATCAGCATGGCCAGGGGCTTGCCGGCAATACGCGTGACCCGCTGCGTGCCGCCATCGCCGGGAATCACGCCGATATCGATCTCGGGCTGTCCGAAGCGCGCATCGTCGCCGGCCACGATGATATCGGCGAGCAGCATCAATTCGTGGCCGCCGCCGAAGGCAAAGCCCTCCACGGCAGCGATCAACGGCTTGGGAAAGCGCTCGATGCGCGCCCAGTCCGTATTGCGCACCGCATTGTCGAGCGCATCCACGCCATCGGCGATGAACTCCTTGATATCGGCCCCGGCGGAAAAGACGCCGCCGCTGCCCGTGATCACCACGCAGCGGATGGCATCGTCGTCGGCCACCGCGGTCAGCGCCTCGGCGATGGCATGGATGAGCTCGCCGCTCAGGGCATTGCGCTGGCGCGGCCGGTTCAAGGTCAGCAGAAGAACGCCGTCCTCGGGCGGCGCGATGGTCAGTACGTCGATCATGGAAATCCTCCCTTTCCCTATTCTATACCAAGGCCTATTGATTATGCTTCATTCGATCGTCAGGAGGGGACCCACGCTATGAGCGACGAGAAACCGAGCCTGGGCTATATCGGCCTCGGCCTCATGGGCGCGCCGATGGCATTGAGACTGGCGGAGGCGGGTTACCCGCTGAGCATCTGGGGCCGCAGCCCGGCCAAGCTCGAAGCGGCCAAGGCGGCGGGCGCAACGGTGATGGAGACCGCGGCCCATGTGGCGCGCGAGGCGGATATCGTCTTCACCTGCCTCTCCGACACCGAAGCGGTCGAAGCCGTGGTGTTCGGCGAAAACGGGCTGGCGGCAGGCGCGGCACCGGGCAAGCTGCTGGTCGACATGTCCTCGATCCGCCCCGAGGCCGCGCGCGACATGGCGGCGCGCCTGCGTGAGGAAACCGGCATGGGCTGGATCGATGCGCCGGTGTCCGGCGGCGTGGTCGGCTCCGAGACCGGCAAGCTCACCATCATGGCCGGCGGCGGCGAGGCGGATTTCGCCCGCGCAGAGCCCGTCGTCGCCCATCTCGCCCAACGCTTCACCTTGATGGGCCCTAACGGGGCCGGCCAGGCCACCAAGCTCATCAACCAGATCTTCGTCGGCTGCTCCCTTGCGGTGCTGTCGGAAGCTGCGGCGCTTGCCATGCGCGCCGGCATCGACGCCGCGCGCATTCCCGAAGCATTGGAGGGCGGCCGCGCGGACTCCCTGCCCCTGCAACAGTTCTTTCCCAAGATGGTCTCGGGCGACTTTTTCGTCGAGGCCCATATCCGCACCATGCTCAAGGACCTCGACACGGTGCTCGCCCTTGCCCGCGAGACCACCACGGCCATGCCTATGACGGCGACGGCGCTGGAGCTTCACCGCCTCATGGTGCAGCGGGGCCACGGCGACGAGGACGGCACCGCGCTCGCCACCCTCTATCTCGACCACCCCGTCTGACCTCACGACCGGAAGACAGCCATGACCATGCTCGACGGCATTCGCGTGCTCAGCTTCAATCATTTCCTGCTCGGGCCGATGGGCATGCAGGTGCTCGGCGATCTCGGCGCCGATGTCATCGCCGTGGAGCCTGTCGGCGGCAGCTTCCAGCGCAATTGGAGCGGCAACGACCGGCGTGCGGACGGGGATTCCCTGCTGCATCTCTGCGCCAACCGCAACAAGCGCAACATCGCCATCGACATGAAGTCCGACGAGGGCAAGGAGGTCGTGCGCCGGCTGATCGCCAAGACCGACGTGATCTGCGAGAACTTCCGCCCCGGCGTGATGGACCGGTTCGGCTTCGGCTACGACGACGCCAGGGCGATCAATCCGGGCGTCATCTACGCCTCGGCATCGGGCTTCGGCGGCGACGGCCCCTATCGCGAGCGCCCTGGGCAGGATCTGGTGGTCCAGGCCATGTCCGGCCTGGCCATGATAACGGGCAATGAGGATCAGTCGCCGGTGCCCGTCGGGGTCTCGGCGGTCGATCACCACGGCGCGCAAATCCTCGCCATGTCCATCCTCGCCGCCCTGGTGCGGCGCGGGCGCAGCGGCGAAGGCTGCCGGGTCGAGGTGGACCTGCTCTCGGCCGGGCTCGACATGCAATGCGAGTCCCTCGTCTGCTGGGCCAATGGCGAGCCCGTGCCCCAGCGCCCGCCGGCCAATATCGCCGGCTGGTACTATCCCGCGCCCTATGGCATCTACACATCGGCGGACGGCCACATGGCCATCTCCCTCGGCGCCATGGCAACGCTTGCCAAGGCGCTCGACCTGCCGGCGCTGGCGGCCTTCTCGGATTCGGAGACCTTCAGCCGCAATCGCGAGATTGCCGCGCTGATTCAGGGACAGGTGGCGAAATGGACCAATGCCGAGATCGAAGTGCGGCTCGAGGCAGAGTCCCTGTGGTATGCCCCGGTCAACGACTATGCCGCCGTGATGGCCGACCCGCAGGTGGTGCACAACGGCTCGTTCATGACCGTGGACGGCGCCAATGGCGAGCCCATCACCCTGCTCGGCCACCCCGCCCGCTATGACGGCGAACGGCCTGGCGTGCGCCTGCCGCCACAGCCCATCGGCGCCCAGACCGCCGAGGTCCTGGCCGAGATCGGCTACGATGAAAGCGCGATCGCGGCCATGGCCGAGGCCGGCAAGATCGGCGTGGCCGGATCATGAGCACGGCAAAGATCGCCTTCGACCACGTCCATATCGTCAGCCGCGATCCGCAGGCGGCAGCAAACTGGTACGTCGACATGCTGGACGGCACGATCACGGAAAACTATGAGCTGCGCGGCGCGCCACAGATCTGCGTCAGCTTCGACGGCGCGTCGATACTGATCCGCGGTCAGCGACCCGGCGAAACTCCCGCAGCGGGCCAGCCGCTCAAGCGCTTCGCCGACTACGCCAGCCACGACGGCTGGGGCACAGACCATTTCGGGTTTCGCGTGGCCGGCGACTTCACCGCCTTCTGCGACGCTCTCTCGGACAAGGGCGCGACCTTCTCCGTCCCGCCGCACGAGTTTCTGCCAGGCAGCCCCATCGCCTACCTCGCCGCCCCCGACGGGGTGACCGTGGAGCTGGTCGCCATGAAGGCGTAGAGGGTGGTCCGGAGCGCTATGCGGCCGTTCTTACTTGGTTTCGCCCGCCGTCCTTGGCCAGATACAACGCGTCGTCAGCGCGTTTCAGAACATCCGATGCCGCCTCGCGACCCTGATAGGTCGCCACGCCGAAACTCGCGGTCTTATGCCCCACCGTCGGAAAGTCGGTCTCCATCACGCGCACGCGCAACAACTCCGCAAGCTCGCTTGCGGGGCCCGCGTCGGTTTCCGGACAGATCAGCAGGAACTCCTCGCCGCCCCAGCGCCCCGCCGTGTCGCTCTTGCGCACCCCTTCCTTGAGAAGATCCGCAAAGCGTTGCAGCACCATGTCCCCGACATCGTGACCGAAGGTGTCGTTGACCGACTTGAAGTGATCGACATCGATCAGAATGATCGAGAATGGCCGTGCGTAACGCTGAGCACGGACCAATTCCTGCTCCATCGTTTGTTCAAGATATCGTCGGTTTCCGAGACTGGTGAGCTGGTCGGTAACGGATAGGCGCTCGACTTCCTGTTTCTGCTGCTCAAGCTCGCTATGGGCGGCGGAAATCGACCGGTTGAAGTGGGCCAATCTGCGATTCCAGGCAACTACAATTATCAACAGGACGCTACTCGCCGCGCCAATTTGCCAAACCAGGGTGTAATTGATGCCCCGCTCATAAGTTACAGAGAACCATCTGGCCGTAATCGCCCGCCTTTCCTGTTCTGTGATGGATGCCACCGCCTTGTCGAGAATCGATACGAGGCGGGGATCGCGGTCCTTGCGCACTGCTATGGACAGGGCGACGGATTCATCGAGCTTGCCACCGATCTTCAAGCCGACCAGGCCATTGACCCTTATGCCGTGTCCGATGGTTGCCAATGTATCGATGAAACCAAACAGCTCGCCCGCTTGAACCCTCTGGAGCCCATCGAGGACACTCTCGACTTCGAAGATCGTCAAGGTTGGTGCCTTCCGCCTCAACAGCTCGGTGAACGCATAGCCTTTGACAACGCCGAGCTTCTTGAACCGAACGGCATCCAGTCCCTCGACAAAAAGCTCCTCGTTCCGCACCGCGACAACCAACGGCGATTCGAAATGGGGGCGCGTGAAACTGCGCCATTCCAACCTGGCGGGAGTGGCGGCGGCAGCAGTCAGAAGGTCGCAATTGCCGTTCGAGACCTCACTGAGCGTTTCCGTCCAGGACGGCGTCGGGTGCAGGCGAAAAGCGATATCGAGGCGTTCGGCCAGAATACCGAGATAGTCGGCAACGATGCCTTCATACTCTCCATCGTCATTGATGCGTTCGTAGGGCAACCAGTTTCGATCGCCGCAAATACTCAACTCGCCCAGTTCCGCCAAGAACGACCTTTCTGCCTCGATAAGCTCGATGGCCGTGCTCGTCGCAGGGACCTCCAGGTTCGCGCTGCTGAGATACCATTTCTCTTTAAGTCGTCCGATCTCGTCGGCATCGACGTTCTCGAACAACTTGTTGAGCAAGCCTTGAAGAATGGTGTTGTCCTTGGCGACGGCGAATGAGCTGACTTGGGCTTGCATTTCGTCCAGGGCTGCCGGACCGGTCGGAGTCAGGTTCGTGATCTGACGCTCTCTCGTCCAGTAGGCGGCCATGTTCAGGGATTGGACGGTGGCATCGGCCAAGCCATAGGAGACGGCTTCGAGCGCATCGGGGAAGGAATCGACAGGCACCATTTCGAAATCCAGGCCATGATCCACTATCGCGGTATGGAAAGGATGGCCTTCGATAAGCGCCAAGCGCTTGTCTGCCAGTGCGGCCAAGTCACGAAGCGGCGTGGCGTCGGAGCGGGTTATGATCGCGGGATAGCCGATCAGCACGATCGGCTCGGAAAACAGTATCGTCTGCCTGCGCTCGGGCGTGTCGAGGAGCGATGGAAGAATATCCGCCGTGCCCTCTTGCAGGTATTTCGCATAACCGTGGGAGCGGTAGCGAAGCTCGAATACCAGTTCCGTATCCAGACCCGCGAACATCACCTCGAGGAGGTCGACCCAATAGCCTTTGGCAACGCTATCCTCGACGAAGGTATGGGGCGGAAGATTGGGATGGATACGAACCACCAGGGCCGGATGCGTTTCGAGGAACTCTTGCTCCGCCGGCGCGAGCAAGTGCTCTCTGCCTGCTGCGGACGATTCCGCCCAAGCTGCTGGGCCGAACGCCAACGCCAACACTAAGAAGATTAGCGTCCTCGATCCCGCCCTTTTCAACATATCCCCTCCCCAGAGCCGCCACATCGTCAGCTACGTCGCCATTCTTGCGGAGACAGCGGGGTATGGACGGCAGAAAGTTCGCTGTAAGAGGATATAGATCGAAAATGCTCAGGTGTGCTCGACGCCCTCTAACTATCGCGGCTCCTCATATGAGCCGGTGTCGAATAGGGTGCGACGGCGATGGACTGGACCACGAGGCGGTGGCTGTTTTGGGCGTGAGTGTGATGGGTGGGCTTATTGCGAAACAGCAAACGCCTCCGGACCCGGATCAGGCGGCACATCCCAGCCACAGGCTTCGAGGCCTTTCTGCATTATGTCAAACAACGGTCGTACGCCGTTTCCCTTATTCCACATATGCATCTCTGGCCAATACGCCTCCCTCAGGCTGGGATTAGCTTCCAGCGCCGCTGCCAACGCCTGTTCCCCTTGCACGGTGTCGCCGTTCGCACAATGCGCGGCTGCCAGGAAGGCTTGGTACCAATGCCACCAGTCCATTTCCGTACGTTCCAGCCAGGTGATGGCATCCGGATATTCATGTCGTACCAAATGGTACTGGACAATCTGCCAATTCATCCAAGGCGGATATTTTGGGTTAATGATTATAAGTTCGTCCATCAGCTCCTTGCCCTGATCGTACCCGCCCGTTTTCGTGTGAACAAAAGCGGAATGACCAAGCACGACAGCGTTATTCGGAGCGAGGCAAACGGCTTCTTCCGCTTCACGCGCAGAACGTTGAGGATCACCAGTCAACAGGAGCGCAATTGCCAGACTGGCATGCGCGAGCCCGTTATCCGGATCGAGGCGGACACCCCGCTCCGCCATCTCAAGGGACCGCGCTAAGGACGTCTCAGACGTGGCATTGAATCCCAACGTGACTTCCTCGTGGTAAATGCGCGCAAGAAAAGATGCTGCCACACCATATTTCGGCTCGGTTTCGACAACCTCTTCAAGGCAATCGCGCGCAGCCAAATGCGATTCTGCGTTCACACGCCTATCGTACTCGTAGTATCGAAGCACGCATTCGTATGTGGATAACTGTTCGGGCGCTTGGCGAGAGGTTTGCTCCAACTCGGCACGACTGATTGCCCCGTGGGCATCACCAATGCGGCTTGCCACGGACGCAGTAATCTGATCTTGCATAGCGAATAGGTTCTCGGGATCAAGGGCTCGATCCTGATTCTCTGCCCAGACATGCGTGCCGGTTTCCGCATCAAGCAACTGTGCCGTCACTCGCACCGTATCGCCGCCGCGGCGGATACTCCCTTTCACGACGTAGTCGGCACCCAGCTTCTCGGCGATGGTAGGGATGTCCACGGCCTGACCCTTGAACTGGAAGGTCGTGTTGCGCCCCAGCACGAGAATGTCCGGATACTGCGCCAGGCGGGTGATGATGTCCTCGGTAATGCCGTCGGCAAAATACTCTTGCTCGGGGTCGCCTGAGAGATTGTCGAAGGGAAGGACGGCTATGACAGGGCGGGAGGGTGCGGGCGGTGCCTCGGGCAAGCCGGCCTTGCGCAGGCCGTCGACCATTTCTGTGATAAGGGCCTCGTCGTGGTTCCATATACGATGCGAGTCAGCAACACTCTCAAGGTTGAAGCCAGGATACAGGTCTTGAAGCTGGTCTACCGCAGAGCGTGCCTCCGCTTCGCGCCCAAGCTTGCCATAAGTCGCGCCCAACAACTGGTAAGACCAGTAATACCCTGGAATAAGTCCCTTCTGGGCGTTCGCCAGCGCTTGCTCGTACTCGCCTTTTCGGTAGTGATCGTAGAATGGGACGAAGTGGAACCAACCCGGGTGTTTCGGATTGAGCTGCATGGCCTTGTTTATTAGGGCCAGACCACGCTCCCACTTTCCGGCATAGGCGATCCACAAGCCCATTGCGGCCAGCGCGTCGGCGCTGTTCGGGTTGATCGCCAGCGTGCGCTCTGCCTCGGTGAAGAACGAGTCTAGGTCGTGCCGAAAGAAGTGAACGCAGGCAAGAACCAGGTGACCCTGTTGATTATCAGGCTGCAATTCCAAGGCACGTAGCGCCGCCTTTTCAGCGCGATCAAGCGGATCCGGCCGGGGGTTGAAGCTGGTCGAATACTCGTCACGATACATCGCCGCGAGCCATGCCCAAGCGTCGGCGTAGCCGGGATTGGTCTCGACCGCTTGTTCAAGGCAATCGCGGACCCGCGCGTGTTCGGAAGGCGTCATGTTCGATGCATAAAAGCCATGAGCGCCGAGCACGCATTCATATGCCGCCAGAGTCGCAGTATCCTTGGCCACCGATCTCTCGTAGCCGCTCATCGATATGATGCCGTAGGTATCGCCGATGGTTCCGGCAAGCTGCTCGGTGATTTCGTCCTGGACTGCGAAGATGTTCTCCGCCGTAAGCTCCCTGTCAAAGGTATCCGCCCAGAGGTGGCCTTCGGTCTCGACGTCAATGAGCTGAACCGTGATGCGAATGGTATCGGCGCTGCGGCGAACGCTGCCTTCGACGACGAAACGCGCACCCAACTCGCGGCCGACTTCGCGTACGTCCACTGCCTGGCCCTTATACTGAAAGGTGGTGTTGCGGGCGATGACCAGGTAGTCGGGGAAACGCGACAGCTTAGTGATCAAATCCTCAGCGATACCGTCAGCGAAAAATTCCTGCTCCGGATCACCGCTCATGTTGTCGAAGGGCAGCACCGCGATGGAAGGGCCCGAGGGCATAGCGAGGATGGGATCGGACGCCGCCGGGTCCTCGGCGACCGGCTCGGGCTCGCTGGTTTGCGTCCCGAAAGTCTGCCAGAGGACAACCGCCAGAATCACCACCGAGGCCGCCACCGCCGGGCGCCAGGGCAGGAAGCGGGGCGGCCGCTTCGCCGGCGCGGGCACCGCCTCCCCCGCCGCCACCACGCGATAGGCGCGCACGGGCCGGGCGATGTTCTTGACCTCGTGCTCGCCGATATCGATGAAACCGACGTCCACCTTGCCTTCAACGTCGTCGTGGACGCGGGCGGAGATGTTGATGCTGCCGGGCTCGGCCAGGCCCTCCA